>NZ_JBSVXD010000022.1:0-51437 GCF_054070755.1 Pseudomonas sp. SDO5591_S426
ATTTTGATTTTTACAAGCAAGATCAAAAGATCGCAGCCTGCGGCAGCTCCTACAGGGGGAGCGTGTCAGGCGGTTTTGTTGAGCAGGGCCATGAAGCGGTCGATTTCGTTTTCGCTGTTGAGCAGGCCGGGAGCGATACGGATCACAGGGCCGGCGTCGCGGTCGACCGAGTCACAGACCACGCGGTTCTGCATCAACCCGCTGGCGATTTTTTCGCAGTCCATATCCTTGATCCGGAAGAAGGTGAAACCGGCGGACAGCTGCGGACTTTGCGGCGTGACCAGTTCGATCCGTGGCTGTTCCAGCAGACGATTTTTCGCATAGGTGTTGAGCGAGTGGATGCGTGCCTGGACCTCGGCCTTGCCCAGGTCGAGGTGCAACTTGAACGCTTCGTCCGCCGCCCAGCGATGCTCGAAACTGTGATAGCCGCCGGGGGTCATGATGGTCGCGAAGTCGGTGGATTCGCTGAAGGTCGGAATGATCGGCGTGACGTCCTTGACCTCGGCGGAGCGGGCGCAAATGATCCCGGTGCCGCGAGGACCGAACATCCATTTGTGGGTGCCGGCGATGAAAAAATCGCAGTGCATGTCGGGAAAATCCAGATCCTCGACACCAAAACCGTGCACGCCGTCGACCACGTACAGGATGCGATCCTTCTCGTCGCGCTGACGGTTCAGCTCTTCGACCAATTTCCCGATTTCACCGATCGGCAGTTTCACGCCGCTGCCCGATTGCACCCAGGTCATGCCCAGTACGCGGGTTTCGGCGCGGATGCCTTTGCTGATCGAGTCCAGCACTTCGTCCACGGAAATGTCGCGACTGTTCTCGAACAACTTGAGTTTGCGCACCTTGGTGCCCTGGCGTTGCTGACGGAATTCCAGGGTGTAGTTGGTGGAGTAATGCTCGTGTTCGCTGACCAGTATTTCCTGATCCGGGCGCACATGGATGCCGCCGTAAATCATCGCCAGGCCTTCGGTGGTGCTGCCGGTGAGGGCGATCTGCTCAGGCTTGGCGTTGAGGTAACGGCCGGCCCAGACCCGCACGTTGTGCTCGCGTTTCTCGGTTTCCTGCAGGTCCCAGTCCATGGCGCGGCCGGGGTTGCGGTCGATGTTGGCGCGGTGCATGTCGATCGCGTTGCGCACCGGTGTCGGGTGCGAGGTCACCAGAAAGTTGGCGAAGTGCAGGTAGTCCGGGTCCTGATTGAACAACTGGCGCAATTGCGCCCATTTGCCCTTGGGCAACGGTTGCGGCTGCTGTTGTAGATTGCCGGCCAGCGCCGGCAGACCCACACCGGCAGTCAACGGCAGGCCGGCGGCCAGAATACCGGCCTGCTTGAGGAATGAACGACGGTTGGTCATGGCTTTGGCTTCGCTTGGCAAAAATGGCATCAGTTTTTGGCGACGGGTTTGGAGGATTTCTCGACCTGATCCCAGACCCGCAGGAAATTCCCGCCCCAGAGCTTGCCGATGTCGGCCTCGCTGTAACCACGACTGATCAGTTCGGCGGTCACGTTGCGCGCCTCGCTGACGTCCTTCCAGCCATCGAGGCCGCCGCCGTCGTTGAAGTCGGAGCTGATGCCGACGTGATCGATGCCGATTTTCTTCACCGCGTAGTCAATCGCGTCGCCGTAATCCTTGAGGGTGGCCTTGGGTTCTTCGTCGACGATGGCGTAGAGCTGGCTGGCGTACTCGCCGAAACGTTGCTCGGACCACACGGTGATGATCGGGTCGCCCGGCATCAGCGCCATTTCGAGGCCTTGCAGCGGTTGCAGGTCGAAGCGCGCACGCAGGGCGTTGAGTTTGTCCTGGGTGGCCTGGCTCAGCGGGCGGATGTAGGTCGGGAAACCGACAATCTGTACCACGCCGCCGCTGTCCTTGATCAACTGCATTTCGTGGTCGCTCAAATTGCGCGGAATGTCCACCAGTCCTCGCGGCGCCGAGTGCGATGCAACCATCGGCGTGCGGCTCAAACGCGCGACTTGCTCCAGGGCCTTGGTCGACATCTGCGACACATCAATGATCACGCCCAGATCATTGAGGCGGTGCACGGCTTGTTTGCCGATGTCCGAAAGCCCGCCGAGGGCGTCGCGCGAATCATTGAAGAACGGCAGCGGCCGCGATGAGTCGGCCCAGGCGTTGTTGCCCACATAACTGAAGCCGAACATGCGCATGCCGCGTGCGGCCCACTTGTCCAGGGCGTTGAGGTCGTTGCCCAGCGGGTAGGCGTTGAGCATGCTCATGAAAATCGCAAACTTGCCTTCGCCGTGCAGGCGGCGGAAGTCGTCGGGGGTGTAGGCGATGGCGACCTGATTGGGATAGTCGCGCACCATCGTGCTGATGATTTTGTAGCGGGTTTCCTGCTCGAAGCGGGCTTCTTCGATGAAGCCGGCGGTAGGGCGGTGCGGCGCGTTGGGGCCGTTCCAGATTTCCGGCCAGCCGAAGATGGTCAGCGCCGCACCGGACAGGCGACCGCGCCCGGTTTTCACCAGGTCGAACTGGCCGCTGCCGTCCTTGTCGGCTTCGTTGCCGGCGGTGCCGAAATCCATCGGCACGGTGATGTGACTATCGAACGAAAGAAGGCGCTCATGCAGTTCATCGGCCTGTTTCATCACCTTGACCGGGTAGCCGGGATTGTCCTTGAACCAGTAATCCCAGGCCGCGAAGCCGGCACCGGCGCTGATCGCCAGGGCCAGCGGCAGGCCGATGAAAAGAGCCTTTTTCGAACGTGGTTTTGTCATTGCCGTCTCAGTCAGGTTCGCCGCAGGGGGCTTTGCTATCTGGGAGGAACGAGTAAGTGGGGGAGGAATTTAGTGTTGGTGCTGACGTCATCGCGAGCAAGCTTTGCTCCTACAGGGTTTTGTGGTTGTCGCGCGATTGGGGTACGACACAAGACCTGTAGGAGCAAGGCTTGCCCGCGATGCTTTTAAATTTATGGGGGCAACAAACGTTCTAGCTTGGATAAAGCCTGCTTCATGGCTGACACAGGTAGGGCAATGACGATTTCTCGACGATGGTTCATGGCGGGCCTGGCGCTGACCAGCGCTGCCGTGCCTGCGGCTTTTTATGGGCATCGCGAATGGACGAAACCGGATCCGACGATCACGCCGGGCGAAGCTTCATTCGATGTGGCGGATGTCGCCGGCCAACGCCTGGCGGATACGCTGCGCGGTGTCTGGCAGATTCGTTTCGAAGGCCGTGACGCGGGGCTTGAAGGCTTGCCGCGGGACGGTCTGGAAGTGTTTCTCGACATCGGGCACAAAGGTCGTGGCCTGATCGGTTTTCTCGACACCGCCGAACGTTTGCGTTCCGGCGAACAGCCTCGTTACCGGGTGCTCGGCGATCTGGCTGGCGTCAAACCGGCACAATTGAGTTGGCGACTGGTCAGTGCCAATGGTAGCTGTGACTACGAATTCAGCATGGCGCTGGACGAAGTCTGGGCTGGTTTCGGTAATGCCGGCAGCGGCTCTTTGAGCGGCCGTGTGCTGGATCTGGATCGGCCCTTGATGCTGACGGCGCAGGACAATCGTTTCGTCGCCGTGAAGAAAGTCTTCCCCGAAGCCCGCGAGCGCACCGGCCTGAATCCGCCGCTGTTGGCGTGGCTGACGTCCCAGGAACATCGCCTGTTCCATCAGCTCTGGCATGCGTCCCGGGACAAGTGGCACACCTTGCCCGAAGAAAAGCGCAATGCCTTGCGCGGTATCGGCTGGCAGCCGGGCCCACGGGACCAGGAGCGTGATGCTCGCGGCAAGCGCAAGGATCGCAACGGCTCGGGCGTGGACTTTTTCTTCATGCACCGGCACATGCTCGGCACGGCGCGCTCGCTACAGGATTTGCCATCGTGGACGCATTTTCCGCTGCCCCAGCCTGAACTGGCCCGGGACCGCATCGGCTTCGCCAACTATTTCGACAACCACGACGGCACCGCGCTGCCGCCGACCTGGCTGGCCGAGGACGATGACGAGTACTCGCAGTGGGTTAGCGACATCAAGACCAATGAGACGTATCACAGCAATTTCCAGGTCTGGGAATCGCAATACCGCGATCCGCGTTATCTGTCGAAGCTGACGTTGGGGCAGTTTGGTTCCGAGGTGGAGCTGGGGTTGCATGACTGGCTGCACATGCGCTGGGCTTCGGTGCCGCGTGATCCGTCCAATGGTCAGCCGGTGCCGTTCGCTCGCGATCCGGCGGATTTTTCCGCGCGTTGGTATGCGCCGGAGAACGACTTCCTTGGCGATCCGTTTTCTTCCCATGTGAACCCGGTGTTCTGGCATTTCCATGGCTGGATCGATGATCGCCTGGAAGACTGGTTCCGCGCCCATGAGCGCTTTCATCCGGGGGAGGTCAGTCGGTTGCAGGTCAATGGCGTGCCGTGGTTTGCACCGGGGCGCTGGGTCGAGATCGCCGACCCGTGGCTCGGCCCGAGCACTCATGGTTGCAGCACCACGCCGGGGTTACAGGCCGGCAAGTCGGTGGAGATGGACCCGGAAACCATGAAGCTGGCGCTGCGGATTACCTTTGGCGAGGACGAAAAGAAACTCGCGGATCTGTTCCGCAAGGTGCCGCAACGGCCGTGGTATGCGCGGCATTTGAAGGCCAAGCAGAGTCAGGCCTGAGCACCGCGTTATCGTTCAATCGCTGGCAAGCCAGCTCCCACAGGTATGGCGTCATGCCAAAATTTTGCGGTAGACATCATTCCCTGTGGGAGCTGGCTTGCCAGCGATGGCGGCCCGACAGACGCCGCCAATTATAAAACCTGCCACCCCCCACCCAAAGCCTTGTACAACGCAATGCTCGCCTGCATCCGCGACAACCGCAGCTGTACATTCAAATCCTGCGCCGCATACAGCGTGCGCTGGGTCTCCAGCACCGTGAGCAAATCCTCGGCGCCGGCTTCATAGCGGCTTTGCGCAATGTTGAACGCGGTTTGCGCCTGGTTCAGTTCTTCGCTTTGCCACTGCCGTTGCTCGTCCAGCCCGCGAATGCTGTTCAGCGCTTTTTCCACATCGGCGAAACCATTGATGATCGCCCCACGATAGGTTTCCAGCAGTTCTTCCTGACGGGCCGTGGCCTTGTCGCGTTCGGCGCCCAGGCGTCCGTTGTTGAACACGGGCGCAAGCAATCCTGCGCTGAGGTTGTAGAAGGGACTGCGCAGAATGTCGCCCGCGCGGTCGGCGCCGGAGCCGATTTCCGCGCTGAGGGTGACGGTCGGCAACATCGCGGCGCGGGCCACGGTGACGTCGGCCTGGGCCGCGGCCAGTTGCGCTTCGGCCCGGGCGATGTCCGGGCGACGGCTGAGCAATTGGCTGGGCACGCCGGCATCGATGGCTGGCCATGACAATTGATCAAAGCGTTCCTGGCCGAGGGACAACTCCTGCACCGGGCGACCGAGCAAGGCGGCGAGGCTGATCTGCGCGTCCGTGGCCTGTTGCTGCACCAGCGGCAATTGCCGTTGCTGCGCCGCCACCAGGCTTTTTTGCTGGGCCAGTTCCAGCGCCGTCGCCGAGCCTGAATCGAAGCGGGTCTGCACCAGTTTCAAAACGTTCTGCGCGTTGGCCAGATTCAATTCGGCAATGCGGCTCTGTTCCTGCAACGACAGGGTTTGTGCGTAGCCGTTAGCCACGCCGCTGAGCAACGTCAGCTCAACCGTCGCCTGATCGAACTCGCTGGCGCGCAGGGCGAATTGCGCGCTGTCGCGGGAGGCGCGCTGCCCGCCCCAGAAATCGATCTCGTAGCTGGCCGTCAGATTGGCGTTGAAGTAATCCACGGCGCTGTTGTCGCTGTCGGCATCCAGTTGGCTGTAGCCGTTGCCGCGCAGCAGTTTCTGGCGGTTGGCGTTGGCGCCGGCCTTGATCTCGGGCAACTGTGAACCGCCGGCGACCACCGTTTCGGCCTGCGCCTGACGCACGCGGGCGATGGCGGCGGCCAGGTCGTAACTGCCGACCCGGGCCTGTTCGATCAGGCGCCCCAGCTGCGGGCTGCCGAAGCGGTTCCACCATTGCTGGTTGTCGCGGGTGGCGCCGGCGGTGTGCGGTGATTGCCAGGCGGCGGGCGGCGCAATGCCGCTGTCCGGGCGCTGGGCAGGGCTGCCGCAGGCGCTGAGCAGCAGGCACATGGTCAACAGGCTGAGTGGCGGCTTCATCAATCGATTATTCACTGGTAAGGGCCGTGACCGGGTCGAGTCGGGCAGCTTTGCGGGCCGGCATGAAGCCGAAGACAACACCGGTGACCAGGGCGCAGCCGAAGGCGCCGAGTACCGCTATCAGGGAGAACGCGACGGCGACTTCGCTGAGAATCAGCACGCCGCCGACAATCAATGCCAGGGCAATCCCGGCGAGCCCGCCGACCACCGAGAGCATCACCGCTTCAGTGAGGAACTGGCGCAGGATGTCGCGCTGCCGGGCGCCGGTGGCCATGCGGATACCGATCTCGCGGGTACGCTCGCGCACGGTCATCAGCATGATGTTCATCACGCCGATGCCGCCCACCAACAGCGAAATCGCCGCGATTGAACCGAGCATCAGCGACAGGGTATTTTGCGTGCGCGCCTCGGCCTGGATCATCGCCGCGTTGTTGGTCAGCTCGAAATCCTTCTTGCCGTTGTGCAGGCGCAGCATCAGTTGTTCGATGGCGTGTTCCGTCTCCTTGACCTTGCGCGCATCGGCGGCGGCAATCGCGATGTACTCCGGATTGTGCGTGCCGAAAAGGCGCACGCTGGCGGCGGAGTAGGGGATGGCGATGCGGTCGTCGCTGTCGGAGTCGCCGGAGCTGGCGCCTTTTTCCGCCAGCACGCCGACGACTTGAAACGGTACGTTCTCGATCAGGATGTACTGGCCGATGGGGTTGGCCACGTCCTTGAGCAATTTGGTCCGGACCTTGTGGCCGATCACTGCCACCGCAGCCGCATTCTGTTCATCGGCCTCGGTGAAGTAGCTGCCTTCGACCACGGGCCAGTTGAAGATCGCCGGGAAATTGGTGTCGTTACCGCCGACGTAGCTCAAGTGGTCGAGGTTGCCGAAACGCACCCCGGCTTCCTGGCCGTTGACCGGCATGATCCGCATCACTTGCGGCAGGCTCGCCACGGCCCTGACCTCGTCGAGAGTGATGATGCCCAGCGGTGTGCGCGGGTTGGGCGCCGAGCCGCTGAGGTAAATGATGTTGGAGCCGAATGCGCCCATCTGCGCCATGACCTGGCGTTTGCTGCCTTCGCCAACGGCCAGCATCACCACCACCGAAGCCACGCCGATGATGATCCCGAGGAGGGTCAGCGCGGTGCGGAACTTGTTGATCCACATCACCCGCCACGCCGCTTGCACGGCATCCACCAGTTCGCCTTTCCAGGCACCGGTGGCTTCCGCGCCTTCGCTCAGGCGTTTGCGTAAATCGACGGCTTGCAAGGCCCCGGGGGTGGCCGAGTGTTGCGCGGCCGGATTGTCCCGGGCGCTGTCGCTGATGATCAGGCCGTCGCTGATTTCGATGATGCGTTTGGCCCGCGCCGCGACTTCGCGGTCGTGGGTGATCAGGATGACCACGTGGCCCTGGCTCGCCAGCTCGTCAAGCAGCGCCATGACCTCTTTGCCGCTATGGCTGTCGAGAGCGCCGGTGGGTTCGTCGGCGAGGATGATGTGGCCGCCGTTCATCAAGGCGCGAGCGATGGACACCCGTTGTTGCTGGCCGCCGGAAAGTTGGTGCGGACGGTTGCCGGTACGCGTGGCCAGGCCGAGGCGGTCGAGCAGGGCGGCGGCGCGGGCGTGGCGCTCGGCGGCCGGGGTGCCGGCATAGATCGCCGGCATCTCGACGTTTTCCTGGGCCGAGCCGGATGGAATCAGGTGGTAACCCTGGAACACGAAACCGAACGCTTCGCGGCGCAACCAGGCCAGTTCGTCACTGTCCAGCGCCGCGACGTTTTCCCCGGCGAAGCGGTACTCGCCAGAGGTTGGACGGTCGAGGCAGCCGAGGATGTTCATCAGCGTCGACTTGCCGGAACCGGAGGCGCCGACGATCGCCACGAACTCCCCGGCATGGATCGACAGGTCGATCCCGCGCAACACGTGAACTTCAGGCGCGTCGCCACCGCCGTAGGCTTTGCGGATGTCCTGCAGTTCGATCAGGGGCGTTTGCATTCAACCGCCGCTCCCGTCAGCCGGGCCGATCAGCAGGTGATCGCCTTCCTGCAAGCCGTCGAGGATCTGCACCCGCAGGCGATCGCTGATGCCGGTGCGCACGTTGCGCTGTTCGATGCTGCCATTCTTGGCAACCACTTGCGCGATCTGGGTATCGGCTTGTGTTCCGGCTTGCAAGGCGGCAATCGGCGCGGTCAACACGTTCTGCGCCTGATCGGCGACGAAAAATACCTGAGTGGTCATTTCCGCCATCAGCGCGTTGTCGGCGTTGTCGACGTCGAGCAACACGGTGTACAGCACCACGCGAGCGCTGCCGCTTTTACTCGAACTGGCGGGGCTGCCGCCGCCCTGGCTGGTCTGGTCCAGAGGTTTTGGCGGCACGGGCAAAATCTGCCGCACGGTGCTTTTCCAGCGTCGGGTGCCGCCGCTGAGGGTGGTGAACCAGGCGGTCATGCCGGGTTTGACGTGGCCGATGTCGGCTTCCGAGACTTCGGCCCAAACGGTCATCGGCGACAGTTTGGCGATGCGCAGAATCAGTGGTGTCTGCTGCTGGGCATTGAGGGTCTGGCCTTCACGGGCATCGAGTGCGACCACGGTGCCGGACATCGGCGCGTAAATTCGTGTGTAGCCGAGTTCGGCCTGATCGCTGCGCAGGCTGGCCTGAGCCTGGCGAATCTGCGCCTGGAACATGTCGATCCGCGCCTGGGTGGCGCGCAGTTCCGCCTGGGCGGTTTGCACGTCTTCTTCGCGGGTGGCGCCGCCGGCCTTGAGGTTCTGCTGACGCTGGAATTTCTGCCGGGCCAGTTCATGCAGTGCCTTTTGCTCTTGCAGCTGCGCCTGGAGGTTTTCGATGGAGAAACGCCCGGCGTCGAGTTTGGCCTGTTGCGTGGACGGATCGATTTCCACCAGCAACTGGCCTTCCTTGACCACATCGCCGACTTCCACATGAATCTTGTGGATTTGCCCGGACGCCTGGGCGCCGACGTCGACATAGCGACGCGGTTGCAGGGTGCCCAATGCCGTGACACTGCTTTCGATGTCGGCGCGGGTGACCTGCACGGTGGCGAACTGATCACGGCCGGGCGGGATGATTTTCCAGGCGGCGACGGCGATGACGGGGATCAGGCAGAGTGCGACAAGCAGGGCGCGTCGGGTGTGACGGGGACGTTTCATGCAGTGTTCCGGCCAAAGGATTTCGGCCCGTCGTTCAGCGGCGGGAAGACGGGGAGCTGTCCTTTATACGTTGAAAGACCCGGGGAATTTAGCCCCGGACATATGGGGTTACACGTGTAGACCATGACTATTTGTCGGGCAACACAAAGCAGTACTTTAAATCTATATGAGAATTACTATAAATTACGCAGCTCAAACTGCCACTATCGTGCCATTGCCTGTTTTTTGGTCGATTAGCTGGTTCAAGGACAGAAACCGCATCCGTGCCGGAGTCATGTTGGAAAACTACTATCGAGAGCTGGTGTGTTTCCTGAACGCCAAGCTCGGCAACCGTCAGGTCGCCGAAGATGTGGTGCATGACGCTTATCTGCGAGTGCTGGAGCGTTCCAGCGAGACGCCGATCGAGCAGCCCCGGGCATTCCTTTATCGCACGGCTCTGAACCTGGTGATCGACGATCACCGGCGCAATGCCTTGCGTCAGGTCGAGTCGCTGGACGTGCTCGATAATGAAGAGCGCTATTTCTGCCCATCGCCTTTCAGCACTCTCGATCATGGTCAGCGCCTGGAGATGCTCCAGCGAGCGTTAGCGGAATTGCCACGGCTGTGCCGCGAGAGTTTTCTGCTGCGCAAGATCGAAGGCCTGTCGCACCCGGAGATCGCTGAACGCCTGGGCATTTCCAAGGCGCTGGTCGAGAAACACATCGTCAACGCGATGAAGCATTGCCGGGTGCGCGTGCGGCAATGGGATGCGCATTGATCCTCCTTTGATCCCTTCTTGTTAAATTTTATTTCACTGTCCTCGTTCCTACTCAACAGACGACCTACTGTCCTGCTCAAGGCCGGTCAGGTCACTTAGGCTCTCCTTGCCCCATTGTTGAGGGGTTCATCCAGAGGACACTGGAAATGACACAGGCAATTGCATCGCCCATCGTTCACGACCTGATCGGCGTCGGTTTCGGCCCTTCGAATCTGGCGCTGGCCATCGCTCTGCAAGAGCGCGGGCCGATCCAGGGCGAACTGGATGTACTGTTTCTCGACAAGCAGGCCAACTACAGCTGGCACGGCAACACCCTGTCGACCCAGAGCGAGTTGCAGATTTCCTTCCTCAAGGACCTGGTGACCCTGCGCAACCCGACCAGCCCGTATTCGTTCGTCAATTACCTCAAGGCCCACGGCCGTCTGGTGGACTTCATCAACCTGGGCACTTTCTATCCGTGCCGCATGGAGTACAACGACTACCTGCGCTGGGTCGCCGCGCAGTTCGAACGGCAGAGCCGCTACGGCGAAGAAGTGCTGACCATTGAGCCGGTGCTGCATAACCACCAAGTCGAAGCGCTGCGCGTGATTTCCCGTGATGCGACCGGCCATCAACACGTGCGCACCGCGCGTTCCGTGGTGGTCAGCGCCGGCGGCACGCCGCGTATTCCCGAAGCGTTCAAGGCGCTGAAGGATGACGGTCGCGTGTTCCACCATTCGCAGTATCTGGCGCAGATGGCCAAGCAGCCGTGCGTGAACCACCAACCGATGAGCATCGCGATCATCGGCGGCGGGCAGAGCGCGGCGGAAGCCTTCATCGACCTCAACGACAGCTTCCCGTCGGTACAGGTCGACATGATCCTGCGCGGCTCGGCGCTGAAGCCTGCGGACGACAGCCCGTTCGTCAACGAAGTGTTCTCGCCGGAGTTCACCGACCTGGTGTTCCAGCAGGAGAGCAGCGAGCGTGAGCGTCTGGTCAACGAGTACCACAACACCAACTACTCGGTCGTGGACATCGACCTGATCGAACGCATCTACGGGATCTTCTACCGTCAGAAAGTCTCGGGCATCGCCCGTCACGCGTTCCGTACCCTGACCACTATCGAAAAAGCCACCGCCAGCGAGCGCGGCATTGAACTGGCGGTGCGCAACAACGCCACCGGCGAAGTCACGGTTCGTCACTACGACGCCGTGGTGTTGGCCACCGGTTACGAGCGGCAGATGCACCGCAAACTGCTGGCGCCACTGGAGCAGTACCTGGGTGATTTCGAGGTCGATCGCAATTACAAACTGATCACCGACGAGCGCTGCAAGGCCGGCATCTACATGCAGGGCTTCTGCCAGGCCAGCCACGGCTTGAGCGATACGCTGCTGTCGATCCTGCCGATCCGCGCCGATGAAATTGCCGGGTCGCTGTATGACCATGGCAAGAACCGCGGGCACAGTCATTCGGTGGTGGATTTGTTGTTGGCGACTGCCAGCTAAGCTTTTCGGCGTCTGCAAGGCCGCCATCGCTGGCAAGCCAGCTCCCACAGGGATCTTCAGTGGACACGGATTTTTGTGTCATACAAAGATCATTGTGGGAGCTGGCTTGCAAGCGATGGCGGCCTCACGGGCACCACAAAATCCTGAATTCTGAACCCTCCCTGAAGAACCCCGCATTTCCCCAGCCATTCCCAGCCACAGCGTTTACTCTGCAAAAACCGGGGCGTAAGCTTCGCGCGTTTTCAATCAATAGCGGAGACCCACAGTGGGTACTTGTTCGAGTGACAGTAGTCGGCCGGTTTCGATAACCGGCACATCCTCGGCCAGATAACGCGCAGACTTTTTGTGCCGTTGTCTCGCCGTAAAAGCGAGCAGCGGCATCCCGATCACGGCCGGTTCCGGTCCGTGTCCCGACGTCCTTCTCATCGACGCTGAACCGTGCGTGATGTTCGACCCTGTGTCGTCATCGCGGCGCACCGACACGCCTGCTCGACGGTTTCCCGGCTGATCCTGGGGGAACTGCCATGAACCTGACCCTGCTCAAAGAATTCTTCGCCGGATTCCTGCGCACCCGCCACATCGCCCGACACTTCCGTCGCCTGGCGCTGCTGGAAAACTTCACCGACACCACGGTCAGCCGTGAGGTGCCGCCGACCCTGGCGCAAACCCTGGTCAGTGCTGCCGGCAGTGACACCGGCCTGTTGCTGGACACGCTGGGCAGTCACACCGACGGCCTGAGCGAACTGGAAGCCCAAGCTCTGCGCGGGCAATTCGGCCTCAATGAAGTCGAGCACGAACAACCGCTGCCGTGGTGGACCCATCTATGGCATTGCTACAAGAACCCGTTCAACCTGCTGCTGACCTTGCTGGCGGTCATCTCCTGGCTGACCGAAGACATGAAAGCCGCCATCGTGATTTTTTCCATGGTGGTGCTCTCGACCCTGCTGCGCTTCTGGCAGGAAAGCAAATCCAACCAGGCCGCCGATGCGCTCAAGGCGATGGTCAGCAACACCGCGACGGTGCTGCGTCGCGACGAAGGCCGTCGTGAGTTGCCGATCAAGCAACTGGTGCCGGGCGACCTGATCGTGTTGTCGGCTGGCGACATGATTCCCGCCGATTGCCGGGTGCTCAGTGCCAAGGACCTGTTCGTCAGTCAGGCGGCCATGACCGGCGAATCGATGCCGGTGGAAAAATTCCCGCGTCAGCAGGACAGCAACACGCTCAATCCTCTGGACCTGGAAAACATCCTGTTCATGGGCACCAACGTGGTGTCCGGCACCGCGATGGCGGTGATCCTCACCACCGGCAACAGCACCTATTTCGGCGCCCTGGCCCAGCGCGTCGGCGCCACCGATCGTGCTCCGACTTCGTTCCAGACCGGGGTCAACAAAGTCAGTTGGCTGCTGATCCGCTTCATGTTCGTCATGGCGCCGCTGGTGCTGTTCATCAACGGCTTCACCAAGGGCGACTGGACCGAGGCACTGCTGTTCGCGCTGTCGATTGCCGTGGGCCTGACCCCGGAAATGCTGCCGATGATCGTCACCTCGACCCTGGCCAAGGGCGCGGTGTTCCTGTCGCGCAAGAAGGTCATCGTCAAGCGCCTCGACGCCATCCAGAACTTCGGCGCCATGGACGTGCTGTGCACCGACAAGACCGGCACGCTGACTCAGGACAGGATTTTCCTGGCGCGCAACGTCGACGTATGGGGCAACGATTCCGATGACGTGCTGGAAATGGCCTACCTCAACAGCTACTACCAGACCGGCCTGAAAAACCTGCTGGATGTGGCGGTGCTCGAACACGTGGAAATCCATCGTGAACTGAAAGTCGGCACGGCGTTTCGCAAGGTCGACGAAATCCCGTTCGACTTCACCCGCCGGCGCATGTCGGTGGTGGTCGCCGAGCGCGATCAGCCGCATCTGCTGATTTGCAAAGGTGCCGTGGAAGAAGTATTGGCGGTGTGCACGCGTGTACGACACGGCGTGGTGGATGAAGTGTTGAGCGAAGCACTGCTGGCGCGGATTCGTCAGGTCACTGCGGCGTTCAATGCCGAAGGCCTGCGGGTGGTCGCCGTGGCTGCGCGGCCGATGATCGAGGGACGCGACACCTACAGTCTCGCCGATGAACAGGCACTGACGCTGATCGGTTACGTGGCATTCCTTGATCCACCCAAAGAAAGCACCGCGCCGGCGCTCAAGGCGCTGGCTGCCCACGGCGTGGCAGTGAAAGTGCTGACCGGCGACAACGAACTGGTGACCGCGAAGATCTGCCGCGAAGTCGGGCTGGAGCAACAAGGCCTGCTGATGGGCAACGACATCGAACGCATGAGCGACGCCGAACTGGCGGTGGCGGTGGAGACCACAAACGTTTTCGCCAAACTCACCCCGTCGCACAAGGAACGCATCGTGCGCCTGCTCAAGGGCAACGGCCATGTGGTTGGCTTCATGGGCGACGGCATCAACGACGCGCCGGCCCTGCGCACCGCCGACATCGGGATTTCCGTGGACAGCGCCGTGGACATCGCCAAGGAAGCGGCCGACATCATCCTCCTGGAAAAGAGCCTGATGGTGCTGGAGGAGGGCGTGCTGGAAGGGCGGCGGACCTTCGCCAACATGCTCAAGTACATCAAGATGACCGCCAGTTCCAACTTCGGCAACGTGTTCTCGGTGCTGGTGGCCAGCGCGTTCATCCCGTTCCTGCCGATGCTGCCGATGCACCTGCTGGTGCAGAACCTGCTCTACGACATTTCCCAGATCGCCATCCCGTTCGATAACGTCGATGACGAAATGCTCAAGCAACCTCAGCGCTGGCAGCCGGGCGACGTCGGGCGGTTCATGCTGTTTTTCGGACCGATCAGCTCGATCTTTGACATCACCACGTTTGCCTTGATGTGGTACGTGTTCGACGCCAATACCCCGGATCACCAGACGCTGTTCCAGTCCGGCTGGTTCGTGGTCGGGCTGCTGACCCAGACGCTGATCGTGCACATGATCCGCACGCCGAAGGTGCCGTTCCTGCAAAGCCGCGCGGCGATGCCGTTGATGGTGATGACCGGGATCATCATGGCCGTGGGGATTTTCCTGCCGATGGGACCGCTGGCGCACTACTTCAAATTGCAGGCGCTGCCGTCGCTGTACTTCGTGTTCCTGCCGGTGATTCTGCTGGCGTACATGGGGCTGACTCAGGCGGTAAAGGGTTTCTACATCCGACGGTTTGGCTGGCAATGATTGTAGGCAGTTGTGTGAGGCATTTAGGAAAAGTCCTACAGAAAGCACTGCGGGTCTTCCGTAGCCTTGCACCCTCGTTAATCTGACCCGGGGGCCACGTTGTCCGACAAGTCCTTACGTATCCTGATTGCTGATGAACAGCATTTTAACCGGATGAAAATCGAGCGATTGTTCAACCAGCTCGATTACTTCCGGGTAGCGCCGGTGCAAAGCCTGGAAGAGCTGCTCACTCTGGTGGAGTACGCTTGCGAACCTTTCGATCTGTTGGTCGTCAATGCCGCGCTGGCAGGTGGAAAGCTGGATTTGCTGGATTTCTGCCTGGATAACCGGCAACTGGACCGCGTGTTGATCTATGACGGCCAGCAGACCGATCTGCCACCGATCCCGGCCTGCGGGCAGCAGAAGGTTCAGGTGAGCCATGCCCTGTTGCCGGACTTCGCGTCGATCCAGCGTTTGATGGCGCTGGTTGATCCTCGTCTACCGTTCGTCGGCACTGTCATTTCTGTCAGGTAGTGCGACGCGGTTTTCCGTGCAAGAGTCTATGCGCAGCTACTGCGTTTGGTTCGGGCCTTGCCCACGGGCAGTCGCTGCCCGGTCGTCGTGTGTTTGCCCAGGGAGTTGCCATGAAGTCAGTGCTGATTGTGGACGATCATCCGGTGATTCGCGGCGCGGTCAAAATCGTCCTCAAGCTTGAGGGCTACAAACGAATTTACGAAGCCTCCAGCGGTAATGAAGTCTTGCCGATGATCCGTGAGCACCAACCGGAACTGGTGGTGCTGGATTTGAACATACCGTCCCTTGACGGGCTGGACGTGCTGGCCCGGATCAAGGGAGGTGAAGTGCCGTGTCGCGTCGTGGTATTCACCTCCCAGGAGCCGATGTTTTATCAGGAACGCTGCATGCGCGCCGGTGCTTCGGCCTACGTCGCCAAGACCAACGATCTGCAGCATCTGCACAAGGCGGTACATGCCGTGATGGGTGGCTACACGTATTTCACCCGTCTCCCCTCGAGTTCGGTGTCGATGAGCTCGTTGCAGCGCAGCGAGAAGCAGATGATCGACAATCTGTCGGACCGCGAATTGACGATCTTCCAGCACCTGGCCCGAGGCATCAGCAACAAGGCCATTGCTGAAATCATGCATTTGAGCCACAAGACCGTCAGCACCTACAAAACCCGTTTGACCGAAAAACTCAACGTGGAGTCGTCGGTGCACCTGCGCGATCTTGCCCGACGCAATAATTTGATCTGAATGAAAACCCTGCGCTGTCTGCACTTCTTGTTGGTGCTGGGGCTTGGCCTGTGGGGGGCGAGTGCCAGCGCCGAGCCGCAAACCCTGACTTTGCTCGGACGCTCCTATGTGGAAGGGGTGACGGTCAAACTGTCGAAGGCGGACGCTCGCTGGCTGCGGCAAAAAGGTCGGTTGGTGCTGGCCGTCTCTGCCCCGGACTATCCTCCCTTCGATATCACCACCACAGGTTATGCGCTTGAAGGGATGACCGCGGACTACGCCGGGCTGCTCAAGCAACTGTTGCGGGTGGAGGTCGAGGTTCGGCGCTATGCGTCGCGAGACGAGGCGGTTCGGGCGCTCAAGCAAGGGGCGGCGGACCTGCTGGGAACGGCCAACAGTTATGAGGCGCAAGATCCGCAGCTACAGATGTCCGGCGCCTATGCGGTCGATCAACCGGTACTGGTGACCCGCACCGACTCCTCGCAAACGCTGGACCCGACGCTGGCCGGCAAGCGCCTGGCAATGTTGTATCACTACTTGCCTGAGCAAAACGTGCAGCAATTCTACCCACGGGCGCAGGTCGAACTGTTTCCGTCGACGCTGGGGGCCGTGGGCGCCGTGGCTTTCGGGCAGGCGGATGTCTATCTGGGCGATGCAATCAGCGCTCATTACCTGATCAGCAAAAACTACCTGAACAACGTACAACTGGCGGACTTCTCGCCTCTGGAGTCCGGTCGCTTCGCCTTTGCCATGGCCCGTGACAACCCGGCGTTGCTGCGCATCGTCAACAAGGCCCTGTCGGCGATAACGGCCAATGAGCAGATGAACATTCTGCGGCGATGGGGGGCGAGCGGGGTGTCGATGCCGGGCACGCAGTCATTGCAATTGAGTGTCGCCGAACAGCGTTGGCTCGACCGGCACCCGCGCGTCAGTGTGGCGATCAACGAGAATATCCCGCCGATAACCTTCATCGACAGTGAAGGCAAGTTTCGCGGCATCGGTGTCGATGTGCTGGCGAAAATCAGTCTGCGCACCGGCCTGCAATTCGACATCCGGTCGATGCAGTCAGTGGCCGAGATGATGAAGGCGATCAAGAGCGGTGAGGTGGACGTGTTGGCCGGTATCGGCCTCAGTTCCAGGCGCGAAGAGGACTTGCTGTTTACCCGGTCGATGCTGACCAGTCCGACTGTGCTGGTGACGCGCGTGGGACCGGACAGCCCCAAGACCCTGGATGACCTGGCCGGTAAAATCCTGGCGCTGACCCAAGGCAATGTCGGCGGCGAGTTCATTCGCCAACACTACCCGTTGATCCGCTGCGTGGATGCGCCATTGTCGGCGGATGCCATGGAAATGGTCGCCCAAGGCAAGGCACAAGGCAGCATCAATTCATTGATCAGCGCCCGTTACCTGATTTCCCGGCAATACCGTGATCGCCTCCAGGTCACCAGCACCGTGGGCACCGATCCCGCGCGCAGTACTCTGGCGACCAGCCTCGATGCCACCGAGCTGCATTCGATTCTGGACAAGGCATTGCTGAGTATTCCTCCGGAAGAAATCGACGCGTTGATATTGCCTTGGCGCAATGACCTGATGGTGGAACAGAGTTATTGGCTGCGCCATCGACAGAGCATTTTCCAGGCGTTCGCGGTTGCTGGCGCCTTGCTCTTGCTCGCCGTGGCGTGGATCGCCTGGCAACGTCGGCAGATCCGTCAACGTCAGCAATTGCTTGCTCAATTGCAGGAAGCCAAGGACATCGCCGACGACGCCAACCGGGCGAAGACTACGTTTTTGGCGACCATGAGCCATGAGATCCGCACGCCGATGAATGCCCTGATCGGCATGCTTGAGCTGGCGCTGAAACGGGCAGATGAAGGCGTTACCGACCGTGCGGCGATCGAGGTGGCATCAAATGCCGGGCAACAGTTGCTGGCCTTGATCGGCGACATTCTGGACATCGCGCGTATCGAGTCCGGGCATTTGTCGCTGTCGCCGGAGCGGGCCAACCTACACGGGGTAGTGGAGTCGGTGTGCCGGGTTTTTGAAGGCCTGGCCCGGCAGAAAAACTTGCAGTGGCGGGTTGAAATGGATGCGCACAGTGACCGCGACGTACTGATCGACCCCACTCGCTTCAAGCAGGTGCTGTCCAATCTGTTGAGCAATGCCATCAAGTTCACCGACAAGGGAGAGGTCAGTCTGAGGCTGCGGGTCGAGCCGGTGTCGCCCGAACGCCTCGCGGTCAGCGTGCGTATCGAGGACAGCGGCATCGGCATCAGCGCCTTTGACCAGCGGCGACTGTTCAGCCCGTTCGAGCAGGCCGGGAACAACCCGCAATCGGGCCGTCAGGGTTCCGGGCTGGGACTGGTGATCAGCCGCACGCTGTGCGAAATGATGGGCGGGCAGTTGCAGCTCGACAGCGATCTGGGGCGTGGTACCCGGTTGGACATCACCCTTGAACTGGTGGCGTTGCACCCATTGCCCGCCACTGAAGTATTGCCGAGCAATTCACAGGAAAAAACCCGGCCGCTGACGATTCTGGTGGTGGACGATTATCCGGCCAACCGGTTGTTGCTTTCCCGGCAGCTGAGTTATCTGGGGCACCGCGTACTGCTCGCCGAGGATGGACGGCAGGGGCTGGAACAATGGCGTGAACAGGCCTTCGACCTGGTCATCACCGACTGCAACATGCCGGTGGTCAGCGGTTATGAACTGGCGGGTGCGATACGCGATGAGGAACGGTTTGGCGTGGAGCAACCGACGGTGATTCTGGGTTTCACCGCCAACGCACAACCCGAAGAAAAAATCCGCTGCATTGAAGCGGGCATGGACGATTGCCTGTTCAAACCGATTCGCCTGATTGACCTGAGCGGATGGTTGGCCGCGAGATTTTCCAGCGAAGCGCCTTCCAGCGCCGAAATCGATTTAAGCGGGCTGCAGCAGCTCGCGGGTGCCGACAGCGAGCTGATCCTGCAACTGTTGCGTGATGTAGCGGCGACCAATCGCGACGATCGCGAACGCCTGCTGCACGAGCATGCCAGCGGCAATAGCCACGGCTTGCAGGATCTGGCGCACCGGATCAAGGGCGGGGCGCAGATGATCCGGGCGCGTGCGCTGGTGGATTGTTGCGAACAACTGGAACGTGCCTGCGGCGAGGGCGATGCGGCACTGATCGACGCCGCCGTCGATCAGTTGCATCAGGCCATGACGCGCCTGGACCAACGTCTTGAGCAGGGCTGAAGATCAGTCCCAGGCCGGTGCGATGCCTTTCGGGCTGGTCAGGCGATGGCCGCGATCCAGGCTGGCGATCAGCGCCATGTCGGCGTCGCTCAACTTCATGGCGCAGGCCTTGAGGTTGCTGGCGAGGTTGGCGCGTTTGGTCGACGACGGAATCACCGCGTAACCCAGTTGCATGGCCCAGGCCAGGGTGACTTGCGCCGGGGTTGATTGCAGGCGGTCGGCGATCTTCGCGATGACCGGGTCCTTGAGCACTTCGCCGTAGGCCAGGGTCATGTAGGACGTGATCCGGATGCCTTGGCTTTGTGCGAACTCGACCACCTTGCGGTTTTGCAGGTACGGGTGCAGTTCGATCTGGTTGGTGGCGATGTTCTCGGCACCGACGGCGGCGATCGCTTGTTTCATCAGGTCGACGGTGAAGTTCGACACGCCGATCTGCCGGGTCAGGCCCAGGCGCTTGGCTTCGAGCAGGGCACCCATGAATTCCTCGACCGGCACCTGGTCTTCCGGCGACGGCCAGTGAATCAGGGTCAGGTCCAGGTAGTCGGTCTGCAGTTTTTGCAGACTCTCCCTGAGGCTTTCGATCAGGCGATCTTTTGCGAAGTTGGCGACCCAGATCTTGCTGGTGATGAACAGGTTTTCACGGGCAACGCCACTGGCGGCGATGGCTTCACCGACTTCGGCTTCGTTTTCGTAGATTTGCGCGGTGTCGATGGCGCTGTAGCCCAGTTCCAGGCCGGTGCTGACCGAATCAATGACTACTTGGCCTTGCAAGCGAAACGTACCCAGGCCGAATGCGGGAATAGACATGAATGACTCCAGAGGTTGCAGTGGGAATGGGCGTGAGTATCCGCGCCTGCATTCGTGGGAAAAACCGCTGGATTGGCAAAGCAATGTTTACCGCAAGTCAAGAATCGGGGATGGCCGCGACTCGGTTTAAAGCCTACCCCCGCGCCTCAAGAATCATGCAAGTCGTCGACCCGGTCGCATACAACCGCCCATCCACATCATAAATCCGCCCCTCGGCCAACGCCGTCGAGCGCCCCAGATGCACAATCTTGCCCTCGGCCCGCACCGGTCCGCTGGCGCTGTTCAAGGCGCGGACATAACTGATGCGCAGATCCAGCGTGGTGTAGCCCTGGCCTTTTTTCAGCTGCGTATGAATCGCGCAGCCCATGCACGAATCCAGCAACGTCGCGGCGTAGCCACCGTGCACCGTGCCCAGCGGGTTGTAATGACGTGAATCCGGTGTGCCCTGGAAAATGAACACGCCGGCCGACCATTCGATTGGAATGAAGTCCATCAGTGTGCCAATTGGCGGGGAGGGCAGCGTGCCGTCGCCGATACCTTCGAAAAACTCTGCGGGCGTCAGGGCGCTGACTTCGGCCATGGACAAACTCCCGGGCCCGGCGAGACGGGCGCGCATGGCCTGCTCCTGAGCGATCCATTGGGCGAGCGTGGCGTCGCGGGTTGGGCTTTGCATGAGATCAAGTCCTCGGCGGGAGCGGATATTATGGTTGTAATCCTCGTCGATATTATGTCCGAAATAAAAACTCCGCCAGTCCCATGTGTCGCCCGTCTCAGGCGATATCGCTGTGACTGAATTCCTCTCCGAGAAAGTCGATCAAGCTGCGCACCGACGGCAGCAACCCTCGGCGCGACGGGAAAATCGCGTGGATGATGCCGCTTTTCGGTGCCCAGCCCGGCACCAGTTCAACCAATTGCCCGGTAGCGATTTCATCGCGTACCACCACGCTGGGCAGGTGCACGATGCCGACCCCGGCGACCGCTGCATGGCGCAAGGCCAACAGGTCATCGGTAACCATCCTCGGCGCGTGCCGGATCAACGCGGTGCTGCCCTCGGCGCCGAACAGTTCCCACTGATACTCACGTTGCGCCGCGCCCCAATGCAGGCTCGGCATGCCGCTCAGGTCTGCCGGCGACGGCGGTGTCGACAGGCGTTGGGCGAACGCCGGACTGCCGACGACACTCTGGGTGCTGTTGCCCAATACCTTCATCACCATGTCGGTGTTTTCCAGTGGCGGAAAACGTACCCGCAGGGCGATATCAAAACCTTCGTGAATCAGGTCGACCCGGCGGTTGGTGCTCTCGATGAACAACTCCACCAACGGGTACTTGAGCATGTAGCGGGTCAGCATCGGCCCGACCCAGGTGTGGAGCAGCGCCGTCGGGCAACTGATGCGCACCAGGCCTTGGGGTTCGGAGCGGTTGCGTTCGATCAGTTCAGCGGCACTTTCCGCTTCCACGCGCATGGCCAGGCAACGCTGGTAATACGCCTGGCCTATTTCGGTCAGCGAGCAATGGCGGCTGGTGCGATTGAGCAGGCGTACGCCCAGGCGCTCTTCGAGCTCGGCGATGCGTCGGCTGAGCTTGGACTTGGGCATGTCCAGCGCGCGCCCGGCCGCTGCGAAACCGTGATGTTCCACCACTTGAGTGAAGTAATAGAGGGTGTTGAGGTCTTCCACCATCGTTCTCCAGATAGAACGCTAAGGCTGATTTTTGCAGTCTAGCGCAGCAAAGGCCACGGTTTTAAGCTTTGTCCATGGCTTCACTCACTTCATCAGGAGACACCATGAAAAACATCATCGGTATCTACACCAGTCCTCGTGGTCATTGGGTTGGCGACGGTTTTCCGGTTCGCACGCTGTTTTCCTACGACAACCTGGGTAAACACATCAGCCCGTTCCTGCTGCTCGATCACGCCGGGCCTGCTGAATTCACCCCGACCACCGAACGGCGTGGCGTTGGTCAGCATCCGCACCGCGGCTTCGAAACCGTGACTATCGTTTACAAGGGCGAACTGGAACACCGCGACTCCACCGGCAGTGGCGGCAAGATCGGTCCCGGCGACGTGCAATGGATGACCGCCGCCTCGGGAATTCTCCACGAAGAGTTCCACTCCGAAGGTTTCGCCAAGATCGGCGGCACTCTGGAAATGGTCCAGTTGTGGGTCAACTTGCCGGCCAAAGACAAAATGGCCGACGCCGGTTACCAGACGATTCTTGATGGCGACATTCCGGACATTGCCCTGCAAGACAACGCCGGCAGCCTGCGCCTGATCGCCGGTGAGTTCGACGGCCGCAAAGGACCGGCGCGGACCTTCACGCCGATTGACGTCTGGGACCTGCGCCTGAATGCCGGCAAGTTGCTCACCCTGGATCTGCATGAAGGACGCAATACCGCACTGGTGGTCTTGCGCGGTGCGGTTCAGGTCAATGGTCTGGAATCGGTGCGTGAAGGGCAGTTGGCCCTGCTCGATCGCAAGGGCGATCAGTTGACCCTTGAAGCCAGCAAGGACGCGGTGGTGCTTTTGCTCAGCGGCGAACCGATCGACGAACCGATCGTCGGCCACGGCCCGTTCGTGATGAACACCGAGCAAGAAATCCACCAGGCGTTCGCCGACTTCCAGTCCGGCCGCTTCGGCCAGATGCACGGTTAAACCGTTTCGCTTCAACAACCCGCTCTACACAGGACGCGTAGGCCGGTTTTCGGGCCAGGGATGGCTGTTGCCTGTCAAAAAGAGGAAACGCTCATGAACACCGTCAATGCTGCCAACTTCAATGGTCAGAAACCGACCATCGACCCCAACGACGCCGCGATGCTGTTGATCGACCATCAGAGCGGACTGTTCCAGATCGTCAAGGATATGGACGTGCCGCAACTGCGCGCCAATGCCATCGCGCTGGCCAAGGCCGCGGCCCTGCTGAAGATGCCGGTGATCACCACCGCTTCCGTACCGCAAGGGCCGAACGGGCCGCTGATTCCAGAGATTCATGAGGCCGCACCGCATGCGCAGTACGTGGCGCGCAAAGGTGAAATCAACGCCTGGGACAACCCGGAGTTTCACGCGGCGGTCAAAGCGACCGGCAAGAAAACCCTGGTGATCGCCGGCACCCTGACCAGCGTTTGCCTGGCGTTCCCGTCCATCGCGGCGGTGCATGAAGGCTACAAAGTGTTTGCCGTGGTCGACGCTTCCGGCAACCACTCGAAACTGGCCACCGATCTGACAGTTGCCCGTTTGGCCCAGGCCGGCGTGGTGCCGATCGACATCATGGCTACGCTCTCTGAGCTGCAAGGCTCGTGGAACCGTCCGGACGCCGAGCAGTGGGCCGCTGTCTACGCCCAGGCCATGCCGCATTATCAATTGCTGATCGAGAGCTATCTCAAGGCTCAGCAAGTGGCCAACGAGCACGAAAAGCTGGATTCCGAACGTTAAGCGGGTACTTCACGCCGATTTTCAATCGGCACCGATAACTAATCAGGACTACTGCAATGACTACTTCTTACAAACGACTCGACAAGGATAACGCCGCCGTTCTGTTGGTGGATCATCAGACCGGCCTGTTGTCGCTGGTGCGCGACATCGACCCCGACCGTTTCAAGAATAACGTGCTGGCCCTGGCCGACCTGGCCAAGTACTTCAAGCTGCCGACCATCCTCACCACCAGTTTCGAAACCGGCCCCAACGGCCCGCTGGTGCCCGAGCTCAAGACGCAATTCCCAGACGCGCCGTACATCGCCCGTCCAGGCCAGATCAATGCCTGGGACAACGAAGATTTCGTCAAGGCGATCAAGGCCACCGGCAAGAAGCAATTGATCATCGCCGGTGTGGTGACTGAAGTATGCGTGGCGTTCCCGGCACTCTCGGCGCTGGCCGAAGGTTTTGATGTATTCGTGGTGACCGACGCTTCCGGCACGTTCAACGAGCTGACCCGCGAATCGGCCTGGAGCCGCATGACCGCGCAAGGTGCGCAATTGATGACCTGGTTCGGCCTGGCCTGCGAACTGCACCGCGACTGGCGCAACGACGTGGAAGGCTTGGGCACGCTGTTCTCCAACCACATCCCGGATTACCGCAACCTGATGACCAGCTATAGCACGCTGACCGACAGCAAATAACTCCGGCAATACGCATACCCTGTGGGAGCGAGCTTGCTCGCGATGGCGGAAGAACAGACACCTTTGTGTTGACTGTAAGACCGCTATCGCGAGCAAGCTCGCTCCCACAGTGTTTTGTGTTGTTGTGACGACATCAATTGCTCCTACACTGTGCTCAATCTGTGAGATCTTTTGCTCATCGTCCTGTGCTGGAGCTGCTTGATGCTGTCGTTGCTCGCTGAACACCCGCTGATCTGCGCCTTGATCCTGATCCTGATCGATCTGGTGTTGTGGCGCTTGATCGATGCCAGCCACCACAACTGGAAACTGCTTGCACGGCTGGTGATTTTTTCGCTGTACAGCGTTCTGTTGTTCAACGAAGGCATGAACCCGATGGTGCCGGCACCCTGGGTGGACAACGTGCCGCTGCACCTGGCAGCCACCGGTTTGCAGATCACCTGGTGGCTGTTCGCCGCGCGCACCCTGACGGTGACGATCGGTGCCGTGATGATGCAACGGGTCGGGCACACCGGGCGATTGCTGCAAGACTTGCTCGGGGCGGTGATATTCCTGATCGCCGTTATTGCGGCGCTGGCCTATGTGCTCGATCTGCCGGTCAAAGGCGTGCTGGCCACGTCCGGCGCCTTGGCGATCATCGTCGGCCTCGCGTTGCAAAGCACTCTCAGCGACGTGTTTTCCGGGATCGTCCTCAATACCACCAAGCCCTATCAACTGGATGACTGGATCGCCATCGACGGCACCGAAGGCCGAGTCATCGACATCGATTGGCGTGCCACGCGGCTGCAGACTTCCCAGGGCAGCATGATCGTGATCCCCAACTCGCTGGCGGCCAAGGCCAAGATCACCAACTTCAGCCGCCCCAGCGACATGTTCGGCCTTTCCATCAGTTTGCAGGTCAGCCCCCATGTCCGTCCGCAAACCGTGATCGATGCACTTGAGCGGGCGATGCAGGGCTGCCGCATTCTGTTGAGTGTGCCCGGCCCGAAAGTGGCACTGAAAAGCTCCAGCGCCGCTGGCGCGGAGTATGAAATCAGCGGGTTTGTCGCTTCGATGAGCGAGAAGCGCACGGTGCGCAATCAACTGTTCGACCTGGCGTATCGGCACTTGCATGCATCGGGGATCAATTTGCTGTCGAGCGTGGAACCCAATCCGGAGAGCGATTCTTCAAAACCACGGGCGTTGCTCGACAGTTCGCCGATTTTCTCGACCTTGCGCCAGGAAGAGAAAGAAACCTTCAGCCAGAACATGAACCTGCAAACCTTCCGCGCCGGGGAGACGATCCTGGCGGCGGGGGAGGTCAGCCATCACTTGTTCATCATCGAGTCCGGGGTGGTTTCGGTGACGCTGAACATCCACGGTGCACTCATCGAAACCGGGCGCATGGGACCAGGAGAAGTGATCGGCGAGGCCGGTATCCTGACCGACACCTCATCGGCCGCCGAATTTGCCGCGAAGACCTTTTGTACGCTTTACCGCATCGAAAAGGACTACCTGAAACCGTGC
This sequence comes from Pseudomonas sp. SDO5591_S426, assembly GCF_054070755.1. Classification (NCBI taxonomy): domain Bacteria; kingdom Pseudomonadati; phylum Pseudomonadota; class Gammaproteobacteria; order Pseudomonadales; family Pseudomonadaceae; genus Pseudomonas; species Pseudomonas sp. SDO5591_S426. The sequence continues at coordinate 25,644 of NZ_JBSVXD010000022.1, forward strand.
CTGGATGCCCGTCACGACATCAACGACGCGATGAAAACCTTGCTGGATTTCCGCTTGCACAAGGTGCAGGCGCTGATCCAGGAAGAGCCGGTGGTGGTGCGCAAGAAAGGGTTTTTGCAGTGGTTGCTCAAGCGGGCTTAGCGGTGAATGGCCGCTGCGCGGATCGCTAGCAAGCTAGCTCCTACAAGGGATTTGTGAACGACACAGATTCAATGTGGGAGCGAGCCTGCTCGCGATGACGGCATTAGCCGCGCCGCAAATTTCGGGCTGAATCAAAAATCCACCGACACCGAAACCTTCAACGTCCGCGGCGTCCCCTGGGTCAGATACCCGCCATTGGCCGACGCCCAATAGGCCTCATTGGCGACATTCTCAAGATTGGCGCGCAGCGTGACGTCCCGGTCATCGAACCCGAAGGCATACCGCGCCCCCAGATCGAAGCGACTCCACGCCGGAATGCTTTGGGTGTTGGCGGCATTGAGATATTGCCCGCCCGTGCGCAGCATTCTTGCACTGAGTGCCGCACCTTCAAGCCCCGGCACGTCCCAGTCCGCCCCCAGGTTGAACTGGAAACGCGGCACGCCGACGGCGCGGTTGCCGTCGTTGATGCCGTTGGCACTGCCTTCGATTTCAGTCTTCATCACGGTTGCGCCGCTGAGCAGGCGCAGGCCGTCGAGCGGTTCGCCGTAGAGGTTGAGCTCGATGCCTTTGTTCAGTTGCTGGCCGTCGAACCGGAAGATCCCGTCCTGGGTGAAGCTCGACGGTTGCTCGATGCGGTACACCCCAAGGCTCGCGCCGTAGCTGCCCATGTCCAGGCGTACGCCGGCTTCGATTTGCTTGCTGCGCACCGGGGCGAAGGTGTCGTCGCGGTTGAGTGAAGTGGTCGGTGGCGTTGGACCTTTGGCCAGGCCTTCGATGCGGTTGGCGTAGAACGACACATGCTCCCAGGGCTTGATCACCAGACCGAAAACCGGGGTGGTGATCGACGCGTCATAACTGGACGTTCGGGCGCCGGAAGTGCTGCTCCAGCCATCGACCTTCAACGACTGACGGCGCGCACCGAGGGTCAGCAAGACGCGGTCGTCGAAGAATCCGAGGGTGTCGGCGATGGCGCCGCTGCGCAGGGTATTCTTGCCAACGATGCGCGGGTCGTGAATATCGCTGCCGAACGAAGTGGCCGCAGGTCGCGGTTGTTCAGTGACGTTGTAGAGGTTGGTGTTGTAGCGCCCGGCACTGCCGATGGACTCGAAGGCCGAACGCTGCTCGCCCCAGATGCCGGCCAGCCCGAGGCTCAGTTGATGACTGATCGGGCCGGTTTGAAGGCGACCGTTCAGGCCGGTCATCAGGCTTTGATTGTCCTCATCGTGGGGCGGGTAGAGCATGCCGCCACGGGCGTTGCCATCGAGATCGGTGACGGTCAGCGATGAGTACACACCGTTTTCGCGGGTGTGTTTGGCACCGCCCGCGACATAGGCTGTCCAGGTTTCGCTCAGGTCATATTCGGCGCGGGCCATGCCGAACGTGTCCTCCAGTTGCGAGTAGCTCCAGCTCTGCGAATAGGCGGCATTGGCGTCCGGCACCTTGGGTACCTTGTTCAAGGTGGAATCGACATAAACCACCGCGCGCCCCTGATTGATCACCTGCTTCTGGTAGCCCAGATCGGTGGAGAGGCGCAGACGCTCGCCGCGATAATCCAGGCCCAGGCTGATCAGCGAAGAACGCTGGTCTTCATCATCGACGGCGGTATCGCCCTCGCGCTGCAGCAGGTTGAGCCGCGCACCCAACCGGTTGTTTTCGCCGAAACGCTGGCCGAGGTCGAGGTGGCCGCCGATGCGGGCGTCGCTGCTGTAATCGAGGGTGATGCTGCGGGTCGGCGTGTCGCCGGCGCGTTTGGGTTGCACGTTGACGCCGCCACCGATGCCGCTGCCGCTCGGCGTCACCCCGTTGATAAAGGCGTTCGGCCCTTTGAACAACTCGACCCGTTCCAAGGCTTCGGTGGCGATGATCTGGCGTGGCAGGACGCCATACAGGCCGTTGAAGGAAATATCATCGGAGGCCAGCGACAGGCCGCGAATGATGAACACCTGGGAAAAATTGCCGAAACCGGCGGACTGCCGCACTGAGGCGTCATTGAGCAGCACGTCGCCGACGGTCCGGGCCTGTTGGTCGGCGATGGTTTTGGCGGTGTAGCTGGTGACGCTGAAGGGCAGGTCGTTCAGCGCCTGATGACCGAGCATGCCGATCTGCGCGTCGCGGGCGACTTGCCCGCCGCCGTAGGTGTCCGGGCTGTCGTCGCCCAAGGCACTGACGTTGGTCGTGTCCAGTTCCAGCGCAGGGCTGGCGGCCTCTTCAGGCTTCAAGGTGTAGCCGTTGTCGCGGGTACTGATCAGGACGAAGCCGCTACCATCGAGCAAGTGCTGAAAACCTGATTGCACACTGAAATTGCCGTGCAGCCCCGGGCTCTGGCGGTTGCCCAGTAATGCCGGGTCGAACGACAGCGGCACGCCTGCCTGAACGGCAAATTGCGCCAGTACCTGACTGAGCAAGCCCGGATCAATTGAAATGTTGCGACTGGCGCTAACAATGTCTGCCGCATGGCTGTGGATCGGCAGCAGCGCCGCGCAGCTCAGGGCAATGCGCAAAAAAGAATGCTTGAACATCAACGACTGACCGCGTCAGACCCTCGGTTCGACCGACAACCAGTAGCGCGTCATGCGGCTGATGTTCAGCGGAAGGGTATCGCTGAGCAGGCGCAGACTGGCGTCGGTGTCACGCAAGGAAAACGCACCCGACACCCGCAACGCCGCGACGTCCGGGTGGCAACGCAATACGCCCGACCGGTAGCGGCTCAGTTCGCCCAGCAGTTCATCCAGGCGCATGTTGTTGGCCAGCAGCATGCCCTTGTCCCAGGACACGGCCTCGATGTCGAAGCGTTCCGGTGCATCGAGCCTGTTCAACTTGAAGCTCTGGCGCTCGCCGGCATTGAGGGTCGTGCTTTCATGCAGCAGTTGCGGCGTGACCACCACTTGCCCTTCGAGAACTGAAACATGGCTGCGCGAGCCCTTGGTCCGTACGCAAAACCGCGTGCCCAGCGCACGTGCAGTGCCGTGGGGCGTTTCGACGATAAAAGGCCGGGCAGCGAGGTCTTTCGCGGTGCTGATCAGCACCTCACCATCGAGCAACATGACGCGCCGCTCACGGGGGTTGAAAGCAATATTCACCGCACTGTCGGTGTTAAGCAGCAACTGACTGCCATCGGGCAATTGCAGATTTTTCTGTTCGCCCACGGCGGTGCGTTGATCGGCGGACCATTGCTCCCAGGGCAGGTGTTGCGAAGCGATGCCCAACGGACCGGCCATCAACAGCAAGCCCAGACGGGTGAGGGTCTGACGACGGCTCAGGCCTTCTTTGCGCGAAGCCCGTTGCAGAGTCTGGATCGCGAGGTTGGCCGGCACACCACGAAAATCCCCAAGCAGCACTTCGGCCCGTTGCCAGGCTTGGGCATGCTCGGCGCTGCGGCTGCGCCACTGGGCGATAGCGTGGTGATCGGCCGGTGTTGCGGTGCCGGAATGCAATTGCACCAGCCAATCGGCGGCTTCGCCGAGAATTTGCGGGTTGATCATCGACGAGTTCATCAGGCGACACTCAGGCAGGCAATGAACGCCGCGCGCATGTGGCGCTTGACGGTGATCAGCGAGACATTCAGCCGCGTGGCGATCTGCGCATAAGTCAGGCCTTCGATCTGCGACAGGAGGAACGTGTCGCGGGTCGCGGCCGGCAGTTCCCGTAGCAGCGCTTCGATGCGCCACAGGGTTTCGAGGATCAGCAGACGGGTTTCCGGCGACGGCACTTCAGCCACCGGCAGGTACGCGATGGTTTCCAGATACGCGCGCTCGATGTCCTGGCGCCGCCAGCGGTCAATCACCAGACCCTTGGCAATGTGCGTCAGCAACGCCCGCGGTTCGCTGCCCAGCGGTTTGACCACCTGGCGCGTCAACAGGCGCAGGAACGTATCGTGGGCCAGGTCGGCCGCATCACAGCGGTTACCCAGTTTGCGGTGCAGCCAACCTTGCAGCCAACCGTAATGTTCGCTGTAAAGGGTGTGGACTTGCTGGTTCAGAGGCTGATCGGCGGACGACATGGCGGGCAGATACTCGACTCGGGCATCCTGCGTGAGTGCAATTAAGAATTGATCGCATTCTAGTGGCCCGGACCGAGTGATGGCAATTCTCATTTGGAACTTTTTTCAGGGAAGATGTCGGTGGCCTCCTCGACTTCTGAGGAATTGGCTATTTGTGCAATCCGCCTGGGGGACTAACGTAGTGACACACCCACTTGCCCTGGAGCACGTAATGCAACCGCGCATCGATTTCTACACCGCTAGCCCTGACGCCCTGAAAGCCATGATTGCCCTGGAAACCGCTGTTTCCAAGCTGCCACTGGAAAAGAACCTGATCGAACTGGTCAAGCTGCGTGCTTCGCAAATCAACGGCTGCGCGTTCTGCATCGACATGCACACCGCCGACGCGATCAAGGGTGGCGAAACTCCGCGTCGCCTGTTCGCCGTGACGGCCTGGCGCGAGGCGCCGTTCTTCACCGAACGTGAACGTGCTGCGCTGCTGTGGACCGAATCCCTGACCCAACTGAGCCTGACTCACGCCCCGGACGAAGACTACGAAGTGGTCGCCGCCCAGTTCTCGCCCAAGGAAATGGTCGACCTGTCCGTGGCCATCAGCACCATCAACAGCTGGAACCGACTGGCCGTCGGCTTCCGCAAAACGCCTCAAGCCTGAGTATTCAGCAAGCGTGCCGAGCCTCAATGCGCATCGGCACTTGGCGCGGCCGGTGGTTGCACCTTGCGCATCAAGGGCACCATCGCCGTGGCGATGACGAAGCACATCCCGATCATCAGGAACGCGTCGCCGTAGGTTTGCGTCTGCGCTTCGCGGTAGGTCAACAGCCAGAGCTGATGCAGGCTGGCCGTCACGCCGACATCGCCGCTCTGGCCCAGGGCGGCGAAGTTGTTGCCGACCTGGGACAGCCATTGGTTGAGCGCCTCGTTGGTGCTGTTGAGATTTTCCGCCAACCGGGTGAAGTGCAGGTTGGTGCGATCGTTGAGAATGGTCGCGCACGCGGCGATGCCGATGGCGCCGCCCAGGTTTCGCATCAGATTGAATAAGCCTGAAGCATGTTTGAGCCGCGACGGTGCGAGGCCGCCGAGGGTCAATGTCACGGCCGGCGGCACCGCCAGTTGCTGGGCAATCCCGCGCAGGGCTTGCGGCAGCATCAATTCCTTGGCCCCCCAGTCATGGGTGATCGGGCTGAAATCCCACATCGATAAAGCGAACAGGCCAAGGCCGGTCATCATGATCCAGCGCAGGTCGACGCGGTTGGCCAAAAAGGCGTACAGCGGAATCGCCATGATCTGGAACACACCGGTGGAGAAAACCGCCAGACCAATGTCCAGCGCGCCGTAACCGCGAACCCGGCCGAGAAACAGTGGCGTCAGGTAAATGGTGGCGAACAGGCCGATGCCGGTGACGAACGAGAAGAAGCAGCCGAGGGCGAAGTTGCGGTCCTTCAGGGCGCGCAAATCGACGATCGGGTTGGCCACGTGCAGCGTCCGACCAATAAACGCCAGACCCGACAGGCCACTGATCCACGCGGTGGTCAGAATCGTGCTGTCGCTGAACCAGTTCCAGCGTGGGCCTTCTTCGAGGGTGTATTCCAGGCAGCCGAGGAACAGCGCCAGGAACACCATGCTTATATAGTCGGCGCCTTTGAGCAGCGACAGTTCCGGTTGATCGATCTTCACCAGCATCGGCACGGCCACCGCGACGAAAATGCCGGGGACGAGGTTGATATAGAACAGCCAGTGCCAGGACGAAATATCGGTGATCCAGCCACCGATCACCGGCCCGAGAGTCGGCGCCAATGAGGCTACAGCGCCGATGGTCGCGGCGGCGATCACCCGTTGTTTGCCGGTGAAGAAGACGAACGCGGTGGTGAACACCATCGGGATCATCGAGCCGCCAAGAAACCCTTGCAGCGCGCGGAAAGCGATCATGCTCTGGATGTTCCAGGCCGCGCCGCAGAGCAGGCTGGTCAGGGTGAAACCCACGGCTGAGGCGCAAAACAGCCAGCGCGTCGAAAATACTCGCGAGAGCCAGCCGGACAGCGGAATCACGATGATCTCGGCGATCAGGTAACTGGTTTGCACCCATGCGGTCTCGTCGGTGCCGGCGGACAGCCCGCCGCCAATGTCACGCAGCGACGCCGAGACGATCTGGATATCCAGCAGCGCGATGAACATGCCGATGCACATGCTGGCGAAGGCGAAGACTTTGGTCGCCGTCGCCATGTTCGCGGCATTGAACGGTTGCGCCGGGGCGGCGAGGGCGCGGCTCATGGCGCGCTGGCCACGGCTGTGGTTTCAGGCTCCTTGCGCGTGTCGACTTCAGCGGTCACCGACAGACCGGGGCGCAGGTGACCGAGCACGCTGTCGGCCGGGTCGAGGTGAATTCGTACCGGCACCCGCTGCACGATCTTGGTGAAGTTACCGGTGGCGTTTTCCGGTGGCAGCACGCTGAATTGCGAACCGCTGGCCGGCGCGAGGCTGTCGAGGTGACCGTGGAATTCCTGGCCAGAGAGCACGTCGGCGTGAATCACCACCCGTTGCCCCGGCACCATGCGCGCCAGTTGGTCTTCCTTGAAATTGGCATCGACCCACAAACCGCTGGATGGCACCACCGACAGCAGTTGCGATCCGGCCTGAGCGTAGGCGCCGACCCGCGCCCGGCGATTGCCGATCACGCCGTCCACCGGGGCTTTCAATTCGGTATAGCCGACGTTCAATTGCGCCAGATCACGCTCGGCCTTGGCTTGGATCAACGCGGCGCGGGCCTGCTGTTTCTGCGTGGCGATCACGTTCAACTGCCGTTGTGCGGCAAGCAGTTCGGCCTGGGCACGGTTGCTTTGGGCCTGGGCGGTCTTGAACGTGGCGTTCGCTCGCTGGGCGCTTTCCACCGACACGGCGCTGGTGGTAACCAGGCGTTTGTAGCGCGCATCGTCATCCCGCGAACGGGCGGTTTCGGCCCCGGCGGCATCGATACCGGCGCGGGCCTGGCCGATCACCGCCTGTTGCAGTTGCTCGGTGGCGTCGAGATTGGCGAGCAAGGCTTCTTCAGCCGCCACCGCGCCTTCGGCCTTGGCCAGGTTGGCGCGGTAATCGCGCGAATCCAGACGAATCAACACGTCGCCAGCCTTGACCTTCTGGTTGTCGGTCACCAGCACTTCGTCGATGTAACCGGCGACTTTCGACCCGATCACCGTCACGTCGCCGCCGATGTAGGCGTCGTCGGTTTCCTCGATGAAACGGCCAGTCGTCCACCAGTGCGTGGCGTATACGCCAACCAGCACCAGAGCCGCGATGCCTAATGTCGACAGGAGCAGGCGTTTGAGCAGGGGAGGTTTGGTGGTGGTCAGCGGGGCAGCCAGGGCAGGTTCAACGGAAGACATGCTGGTCATGGAGGAATACCTGTCGGAGCGGCGTTATTTATGATGAATGTAATATGACGCAGGTAATATATTGTTGCAATTGGTTTGTGCTGCCGGTCGTCAGGTCCTATTTCAGCCAGTCACCGGGGGTGATGCCAGTCATGTCCTTGAAGAACGCGATGAAGGCACTGTCGCTGGAAAATCCCAGCTCGAAAGCGCTGAAACCGATGTTTCGCCCGGTCGTGAGCAGTTCAATGGCGCGCATCAGGCGCCATTGTTGGCGCCATTGCTGATAACTCATGCCGGTTTCACGTTGGAAGATTCGGCCGATGGTGCGGCCGCTGGCACCTATCTGCTCTTGCAGTGACTGAAGTTTCGGCGGCAGCTTTTCGATGGTCGCGAGAAGTGGTGCCAGGCGTTTGTCCGACGGCAGCGGGAGCAGCATGGGTTGTCGGGCTGCGTCACGAATTTCGCTCAGGCACAGCGCCAACAAATGCACGTACTTTCCCTGCTGCCAAGCCGTGTCGAAATCTGCGTGGGCGATCGACTCCAGCACCGCCCTCAGCAACGGGTTGACTTCAATCACGCAGACCTGCTGCGGCAGGTCTGCGCACAACGCGGGGCTCAGGTAAATGGAACGGTAATCGACGCTCTGTTGCATCACGGCGCGATGGGCCACACCGCAAGGAATCCAGGCCGCGCGCGAGGGTGGCAGCAGGCACAATTGCTGGGCAAGGGTGATACGCGTACAGCCCTGACGGGTAAACAGCAGTTGCCCGCGTTGATGATGATGCATGCCCGAATCGTGATCACCGAGGGCGGCGGCGATGCCGACAACCGGTGCATTGAAGCTGTCAGGATCAAAAGACGCGTGGGCGTCGAGCCAAGCCATGGTTTGTCCGATTTCAGAGATAAGTTGGCAGGATCCTGATACTACGACAGTTACGACTTCTTAAGCTGCACGGCAGTTTCTTTCGAGAGTGAAGTCGTGATGAATGATAAAAAAATCGTCGTATTGGCGGTCGCGCTGTTGATGTTTCCACAGTTGGCGCAATCCATTTACAGCCCGGCGCTGGTAGACATTGGCCGAGTCTTCGGCGTTGGGCAGCAAGCATCGGCGCAAATGCTTTCTGTGTATTTCCTGGCGTTCGCGTTCGGCGTGGTGGTATGGGGCCGGATGTGCGACCTGATCGGGCGTCGTCCAACGATGCTTGCGGGGTTGGCCCTGTACGCTGCAGCTTCGTTGATGGCGCTCAGCGCAAGCACGTTCAATGCTCTGTTGGCCGCCCAGGGCGTGGCCGCATTCGGCGCTGCGGTAGGCTCGGTCGTTACGCAAACCGTGTTGCGCGACCGCTTCAAGGGGGCGGCACTCGCTCAGGTGTTTTCGATTATGGGCATCGCGCTAGCCGCCAGCCCGGCCATTGGATTGTTCACCGGAGCAAGCCTGGTGCATGGCTTCGGATATCCAGGCGTGCCGGGAGGGCTTTTGCTGCTATCCGTTGGACTGTGGTTCTGGTGCCTGCGGGTTTTACCGGAAACCCGACCACAGCATGTGGCGTCGCCCGCGCTGTTCGAGACGTCGTGGCAAATGCTGCGGGATCGAGACATTTGGCGTTCGACGTTGTTGGTAGCGGTCTTCAACATTGGCTTGTTCAGCTACTACAGCCTGGCTCCGTTCATGTTTGAGCGGCTGGGGCTGAGTGCGAAAATGTTCGGCTACAGTGGCGTCATTCTCGCCCTGGGTTCCGGTCTGGGAGCCGGGCTCAATAAACGGCTGCTGCAGCGCGGGTTGAGTAGTGCGCAACTCATACAGGTGGCGGGATCACTGACATTGGTTGGCGCCAGTTTTGTCTGGCTGATGGAAGACACTGCGCTGTTCGTGCTGGCGATGGTGTTGGTGGTTCTGGCCTTCGGCATGGCAATCCCGAACATCCTCGGTTCGGCGCTGGTCAACTATGGTGATCGATTGGGTACGGCCGGCGCGCTGTTCGGTTTGCTGTATTACCTGTTGATAGGTGGCGGATTGATGCTGGCAGCCTGGGGGCAGACGCTGGGTGGGACCCTGATGATCTGTGCGGTGGTGGCCTGGTTGTTGGCGTGCATCAAGCCACCGAAGGACCAGGCGTGATCAACCCATCAGTGAAACGGTCGCCTGACAATCTGCTCGCTACCCTGTCAGGCGACAGACTTCAAATGATCATTGGCTGGTCAGACTGGCGCCGGCTACCGCCAATCCATCTTTCCCGTCGCGACTGCTGACCCCAACCAGCCAAGCCTCCAACACCGCAGGATTAGCCTTCAACCACGCCTTCGCCGCCGCCCGTGGCTTCTGGTTCTGGTTCAGCACCGCGTCCATCAGCTGGTTCTCCATCACCAAACTGAATTCCATGTTCTGCAGCAATTTGCCGACGTTGCTGCACTCCTTGAGGTAGTCCTTGCGCACGTTGGTGTAGACCGTGGCCTGGCCGAAGTTGGGGCCGAAGTATTCGTCGCCGCCGCTGAGGTACTTCATCTTGTTGCGGGTGTTCATCGGGTGCGGTTCCCAGCCGAGGAACACCATCCATTCGTTCTTGCGCGTGGCGCGTTTGAGTTGCGAGAGCATCGCCGCTTCGCTGGATTCGACGATCTTGAAGTCCTTCAGGCCGAAGGCGTTCTTGTCGATCATGCTCTGGATCAGCCGATTGCCGTCGTTGCCCGGTTCAATGCCGTAGAGCTGGCCGTTGAGCTTGTCCTTGAATTTGGCGATGTCGGCAAAATCATGCAACCCGGCGTCGTACACGTAGTCGGGCACCGCTAGGGTGTATTTGGCGCCGTGCAGGTTGGCGCGCACGGTTTCCACGGTGCCGGCGTCGCGGTAGGGCTTGATGTCGTTTTCGGTGGTGGGCATCCAGTTGCCGAGGAACACGTCCAGCTCCTTGCCCGAGGACAAGGCGCGGTAGGTCACCGGGATCGACAGCAGTGTGGTCTTGGTTTTGTAGCCCAGTGATTCCAGCACTTCGCTGGCGACGGCCGTGGTGACGGTGATGTCGGTCCAGCCGACATCGGAGAAACGCACCGTGGCGCAGGATTCCGGTTCCGCTGCCTGGGCCAGCAGCGGCAGACTCAGAGATGCAAGCAAGAGCAAGGCTTTCATGGATCAACTCCTCGAAGGTAAACGTCGGCAGCGGTTTGGGGGGTTCGGTTTTCTTGTTGTTGTGGGTGTGGCGAAACCTGCCTGTGGCGAGGGAGCTTGCTCCCGCTCGGCTGCGCAGCAGTCGTAAGTCTCAGGCTTGATCGACACCAAACCAGTTCAACGCCGCCGGTTCGGTATTGAGGTAGATGTGCTTTAGCTCAGTGAACTCATCGAGCCCGGCCCGCGAAAGTTCGCGACCAATACCGCTGGATTTGTAGCCGCCCCAAGGCGCCTGCGGGAAAGCGGCGTTGTAGTCGTTTATCCACAGGGTGCCGACCCGCAGGCGCTTGGCCATGCGATACGCCTTGCCAATGTCCCGGGTCCAGACGCCCGCCGCCAGGCCGTAAGGCGTGTCGTTGGCCAATTGCAGCGCTTGGGCTTCGCCGCTGAAACGCTCGACGGTGATCACCGGGCCGAAGATTTCTTCGCGGGCAATACGCATGTCGGCGGTGACATTGCCGAGCAACGTCGGGCGCAGCCAGAACCCGCGTTCGAACTGTTCGGGAATCGTCCCGCCCGCCAGCAACGTCGCGCCTTGTTCGACGGCGCCGGCAATCATCGTCAGGATCAGATCGCGTTGCCCGGCGGAAATCAGCGGGCCCATTTGCGTCGATTGATCGAGGCCATTGCCCAGGCGAATCTTCCCGATCCGCTGCTGCAACGCCTCGACAAACCGGTCGTGAATCCCGTCCTCGACCAACAGTCGCGAGCCGGCCGAGCAGATTTGCCCGGCATTGAAAAACACCGCGTTCAGCGCCTGATCCAGTGCCACATCGAAATCGGCATCGGCGAACACAATGTTCGGATTCTTGCCGCCCAGTTCCAGCGCCACACGCTTGAAGTTGCCGGTGGCCGCACGCATCACTTTGCCGCCGGCTCCGGCGCCACCGGTCAGCGACACCAGGTCCACGTCATGGCTGGCGGCAAGCAATTCACCGACATCGCCCGGGCCGCACAGCAGGTTGAAAACACCGTCGGGCAAACCGGCTTGTTTCAGCAATTCGGTCAAGCGTTGGGCCGTCATCGGGGTCAGGCTGCTGGGCTTGAACACCACGGTGTTGCCGGCGGCGAGGGCCGGGGCGATTTTCCACACCGCTTGCAGCAGCGGGTAGTTCCACGGCGCGATCAAGGCACACACGCCCACCGGTTCGCGTTGGTTGAAACTGATGACATGGGTCGGCGCATGGCTGTTGACGCTGGCGCTTTCGCTTTCCAGCAGCGCGGCGTAGTAGCGAAAAGTCGAGACCACGCTGCCGATGTCAGCCAGGCTTTCGCCCAAAGTTTTACCGGCGTTGAGGGTTTCCAGGCGGGCGAGGTGCTCGGCGTCCTGTTCGATCAAACGGGCGATTTGCTGCAACAGTTGAGCGCGTTCGGTGACCGGCATGGTCGGCCACGATCCTTGATCGAAAGCCTGGCGCGCAGCCTCGATTGCCCGTTGTGCATCCTCCGGGCCAGCGACGGCTACTTGGGCCAGGACTTCTTCGTTCGCGGGGTTGATCACGTCGCGGTAGCGCGGAGTTTGTGGTGCTTGCCAACTGCCCGCAATGAACAAACGAATCTGCAACATGTGCCTCTCCAGTCAAGGGTTCGTGCTGTTCACTATGGCGGTGGGCGCAACGCGGCTCTTGATCAAACGCGGCATAACCACGCCGTTTTCCCACGGTTGCGAAGTCGCGCAATAGCGGCAGCCAATGTCGTTTCCCGTCAAGTGCGCGCAAGGCGTCTCTCTACACTGCCAGGCAACCGATCAACATCTGTGGAGCACGGGATGAATCAACCTGTCGAGCAACTGAGAGTCCGCCTGGCCTGCGCGTTTCGCTGGGCCGCGCGGCTGAACCTGCACGAGTCCATCGCCAATCACTTCAGCGTGGCGGTCTCGGGGGACGGTCGGGAGTTTCTGATCAATCCGTACGGCAAGCATTTCTCGCGGATCAAGGCCAGCGACTTGCTGTTGGTCAACGCCGATGAGCCCGCCAGCCTCGACCGCCCCGACGCGCCGGACATCACCGCGTGGGCCTTGCACAGCGCCTTGCACCGCAACCAGCCTCACACCCGTTGCATCCTGCACACCCATTCGAAATACGCGACAGCGCTGGCGTGTCTGGCGGATTCGCGGCTGCAACCGATCGAGCAGAACTGCATGCGCTTTTTCGAGCGAGTGGTCATCGACGATGGTTTTGACGGCATGGGCCTGGGTGATGAGGCGGAGCGGGTCAGCCGCCTGCTCGGGGACAAGCCAATTTTGTTGATGGGCAACCATGGTTTGCTGGTGGCGGCGCCGAGCATCGCCCAGGCGTTCGATGATCTGTACTACTTCGAACGCGCCTGCGAGACCTACATCACCGCGCTTTCAACCGGCCGCGAGTTGCGCGTCGCCAGTGATGAAATCGCGCGCAAGACCTGCCGGCAATGGCTCGATTATCCGGGCTTTGCCGACAAGCATTTCAACGCGCTGATGGGAATTCTCGACGAGGAAGAACCGGGCTATCGCCTGTGAGTTCAGTCCGCCTCGACTGGCCGCTGCTCCTTGCGCAGCGGCTGGCGCATCACCGGGGCGGTCCAGATTTGACTGCGGTCTTCGCTGGGCGGGCAGCCGAAGCGGGCACGGTAGGTGCGCGAGAAATGCTCCAGTGAACCGAACCCTGAACAGGCCGCCACTTGCGCCACGCTCAGGCGCGTCTGTTGCAGCAAACTGTGGGCCTTGGCCAGCCGCAGAGTGATGTAGTACTTGAGCGGCGACAGGCCGGTTTGATGCTTGAACTGGCGCTCCAGTTGTCGCCGCGACAGCCCGACCTTGTCGGCAATCGCTTCGCAATCGAGCGGTTCTTCCAGCGCCTGTTCCATCAACTGCACGGCACGGCGAATCTTGCTGCCGTACAGCCCGGTGTTGGTCAGGCCGCCGTCGAGTTGATTGTCGGCCGGCGCGCGCACCTGACCCATCAACAGATGCATGCCGATTTCCCGTGCCAGTTCGCTGTCGACGCTCTGGCCGATCCAGCCAAGCAGCATGTCCAGTGTCGTTGTCGCGCCGGCGCAAGTCATGCGCTGACGCTCCAGCGTATAGAGCTGCGGCTTGGCGTGGACCCGTGGATAACTTTCCTGAAAACCCTGCAGATTGTCCCAGTGCACGGCGGCCTCGTAGCCGTCGAGTACGCCGGCGGCGGCGAGCAGTTCGGTGCCGGTTTCCACGCCCATCAACACCGCGCCGAACAGCGCCTGCTTGCGCAGCCAGCTCTTGAGCGCGAGATTGCGACTGTGTTTGTGCACATCGAAACTGGCGATCACCAGGCACACATCAAAACCCTGATCGGCCTTCAAACCGTCATTGGCGACGGTGACCAAACCGTTGCTGGCCTGCACCGGTTCGCCGTCCAGCGACAACAGCGACCACTGGAACAACTGGCGCTGAGTCAGCCAATTGGCGATGGCCAAGGGTTCCAGCACGGCCGCCAAACCGAAGTTGGAAAACGACGGCAATAGCAACACCGCAACTCGCAATGGCGCGACATCGCCGCGCCGCCAGGTGAAGGTGGATTGCGAAGGCATTGCGCTGTCAGGTGCGTGGTTGCTCATACGTCGCCTCTATCGTTGCTGCGTCTGCCATTGCGGGTGAATCCAGACCGGCGCTTCAGATCCCGCCAGCGGTGGCAGGCCACGAATCATGTCGCTGGCCTTTTCCGCGATCATCACCGTTGGCGCGTTGGTATTGCCGCTGACAATCACCGGCATGATCGACGCGTCCACCACGCGCAAACCATCCAGGCCATGCACGCGCAGTTGCGGATCGACCACCGCTTCCAGGTCGCCCGCCGGGCCCATCTTGCAGGTGCCGCTGGCATGGTAGCCGGTTTCCGTGACTTGCCTTGCCCACGCATCCAGCGCTTCATCGCTTTTTACGTGCCGGCCGGGCACCAGCTCTTCACCCTTGAATGCGGCCATGCTCGGTTGCTCGATGATCTCGCGCACCAGTCGCGCACCGGCACGCATGTCGGCTCGATCCTGCGCGGTTTTCAGGTAATTGAACAGGATGCGCGGTGGCTGTCGAGGGTCGGCGCTGTTGAGCGTCACGCTGCCCAGACTGGTGGGGCGCATTAGGTCGATGTGGATCTGAAAGGCGTGATCCGGCACCAGGTCGACGCTGCCGGGTTTCACCGCCAGCGGCATGAAGGTCAGTTGCAGGTCGGGATGCTCGACCCCGGCCCGCGAACGAATAAATGCCCCGGCCTCAAAATGATTGCTCGCCGCCAAGCCGTCGTGGGTGGCGAACCAGCGGGCGCCGATCCACCATTTGCCCGGCGCGATGGTCCACGGATACAGCGACACCGGTTTTTTGCACAGGTACTGCACGACCGTGTCCGGGTGATCGTTGAGCCGCCGGCCGACGCCGGGCAGATTGTGTTTGACGCTGATCCCCAGGTCGCGCAGTTCCGCCGCCGGGCCGACGCCCGAGAGCAGCAGCAACTGCGGGGAATTGATCGCGCCGGCGGTCAGCAGCACTTCACGTCGGGCAAACGCTTGATGCGTCTCACCGCTTTGTTCGTACTCGATGCCCACCGCGCGCGAACCCTCAAACAGGATGCGCAACGCCAACGCATCGGTGGTCACGCGCACGTTGCCCCGGCCCAGCGCTTCGCGCAGATAGCCACGTGACGTGCTCCAGCGCCGGCCGTTGCGGGTGGTGCGATCCACCGGTCCGAAGGCTTCCTGGCGATAACCGTTGAGGTCGCTGCTCAAGCCATATCCGGCCTCGGCACCGGCCGCCAGAAACGCCGCGCACAACGGCGTTTGCGTATCGCCGGGCGTGACATGCAGATGCCCGGTCGCGCCGCGATAATCGTCCGCACCATCGGCATGGGTTTGCGCACGTTTGAAGTACGGCAGCACGTCCTGATAACGCCAGCCTTCGCAGCCTTGTTCGGCCCAGCCGTCGTAATCCCTGGCATGGCCGCGTATGTAGACCATGCCGTTGATCGACGACGAACCGCCGAGCGTGCGGCCTCGCGGCGTGCCGATCCGGCGCCCGCCCAGATACGGTTCCGGTTCGGAGCTATAGCTCCAGTTGTAGCGCGTGCCGCCCACCACCAGACCCACGGCGGACGGCATGTCGATGGTCCAGCTCTGGTCAGCCGGCCCGGCCTCCAGCAGCAAAATCCGCACGGTGGGGTCTTCGCTCAAGCGATTG
The DNA here is from genome assembly GCF_054070755.1 of Pseudomonas sp. SDO5591_S426. NCBI lineage: Bacteria > Pseudomonadati > Pseudomonadota > Gammaproteobacteria > Pseudomonadales > Pseudomonadaceae > Pseudomonas > Pseudomonas sp. SDO5591_S426. Next base: position 41,495 of record NZ_JBSVXD010000022.1, read on the forward strand.
GCCAACACACAGCCTGCGGACCCGGCGCCCACAATCAGGTAATCAAACGCATGGTTGGCCATGGTTCGGGGTGCTCCATCAATAGAAAGTCATGACACACCCTCTGTAGGAGCAAAGCTTGCTCGCGATGGCGGTGTGTCAGGTGACATAGATGTCGGGTATTACTCCGTCATCGCGAGCAAGCTTTGCTCCTACAGGATCAGGCTATGGAAGCCCCATGAATCCCGTTAAACACCAACCGATGAAAGTGATGCACCAAATGCTCGCTTTCATTGCTGCGCTGGGCGTCGATCATATAGCGGCCCTGGTTGTAACCCAGCGAGTGCAGGCCTTTCTGCACCGAGATGTTCAGCGCGATGTCTTCGGGCCCGAGGTCTTCGTTCATCCACTTCATGCACGACTGGCTGACCGCCGCGGTCTCGGCGTTGTTGGAGTAGTAACCAAAGCGCAGCAGCGAGCGCTCGGCGTCCAGCGGAATCATGATGAACGAGCCCAGGAACTCCGAGAACGGGAAGGTGTAGAAGGTGTTATTCGGCCACATGCCGATGTTGAAAAAGCACTCATCGGGGTTGAGGTCTTTGCGCAACGGCACGCCGTAGGCTTCAGTCACCGAGAGATTGGCCGGGGCAATGTAGGTCCACCAGTTGTCGCGTTTGGTCAACTGATAGCCCTTGAAGTCGATGAGCTTGGCCAGGTCGATATGGCACGGGCCCGACAACTTGAAGTGATAGCCCTCGATGGAGTTGTCCATGATCACCTTCCAGTTGGCCGGCACGATCACGTCCTGTTCCTCGATCAGGCGCATGTTGGCCAAGTCGGGGAACACCCGATGCATTTCCTCGTCGGCGCCGGGGAACAAGTCGCGCAGCGACGGTGCATTCGGGTCGAGGTTGAAATAGATGAAACCGCCCAGTTCCTCGGTGCGAACCTGCGGAATGTTGAACTGCTGCAACTCGAAGTTTTTCATCTTCTCGCAACGCGGCGCGCTGCGCAGGCTGCCGTCCATTTCGTAGCACCACGAATGATAGGCGCAACGCACCACGCCACCGGTGGTGCCGCGACGTTCTTCGAGCAGGCGATTGCCGCGATGCTGGCAAACGTTGTGGAACGCATGGATCTGCCCCTGACGATTCTTCGCCACCACCACGCTCTGGTCGAACAGATCCGTCACCACGTACTGCCCCGGCTCGGCGAACTCGCTGACGTGCCCGGCTACATGCCAGGCGTGCATGAAAATGTTGTCGCGCTCAGCCTTGAACAGGGTCTCGTCGTAGAAATAACGCGAGGGCAGGGTGAACGCCTCTTCGGGGTCCTGATGATCCCAGCCGTCGATCGAACTTTGGGTTTTGAGGTTCTGGATATTGTGCATCGGGATGATCTCCTCGGTGACTGGCGCCGCACGGTACGGCTTCGTTCTGGGACCTAATCTAGGGCGCGAGGAGGGAGGCAGATTGATGGAAAGCGACCAGTTGGCGGGTGAAAACATCAAGGACAAAGTCAAAAGATCGCAGCCTGCGGCAGCTCTTACAGATACCGCGGACGCTGCAAATTTCAGGTCTGCATTGGCCAATGTAGGAGCTGCCGGAGGCTGCGATCTTTTGATCTTGAAATGAGTCTATTTGACTGCTATGTAGTCGTATTAACTATTTTTGCATGTGGTCGTAATGACTTGTTAGTGTTTCAAGCTACTGAAAATAAACCATTTAAAAATTGGCACGCTTCGTGATGTATCCAAAGCATCGCAACCGAAGCAGGAAATCGCCATGCCCCGTTCAATCCCCCTCAGCTTTACCCTCTGCCTGTTGCTTTCCCCCTTGTGCATGGCCGATCAAGTGGTCCGCGAGGTTCCCGACACCACCGCCGGCAAAGGCTTCGGTGCACTCACCGGGTTGATGGTGGGCGCGGTGGGCGGGCCGGTCGGGGCGCTGGTTGGTGCTGGCGCCGGATTCTTTGCCGGTAGCTCGGTGCAGGAAGCGGCCGGCCTTACCGAAACCGCTTACGAAGTCAAAGACACCCAAGGTGAAATCAGCACTGTGCGCTCGCCTAATGCCCGCTTCGAACCGGGCCAGCAAGTAACACGTAAAGGCGCGCGCCTGGAGCCTCAGGACAGCTGAGCCCGCCGTCGATTCAAAGCACACCACGAACTCCTTTTTAGGATCCGGTCATGGGTCGGATCCTCTTTTTTCTCAGCGCCCATCGTCAGTTCGTTGAACGGTACTGATCGATTTATAACGAATCACGTGCACGAAGAACTGTATTGAAGGTTTCCCGTTTTGGCGGGCGGACGAGCCGCAACTCGTCTGCCCGTCTTTTTTTTATGGGGACAGCAGCAGTGTCGACGGATACAGGCAGTTGCGGATATCCATGACAATTTCCGGCGGCCTTGCGCCATGGGCCGGGGTCAGGACATGCAGAAGCAACACGATCACCGCCATCGGACTTCTCAGATGTGCCGCCGCGTGATCAGTCGTTCGCGTTGCCACAATCGGTGCCCGCCACCAAATACTTCAGGCTTTTCACATTGCCGTGGGAGTCCCGGTAAATCATGGTCACCGGCGATGGATGGCATTTGTCTTGCGGTTCCGAGATGGAAATAACCTGCGCAACGTCCAGGTGCATGCCGTAGTGGTATTGCTCGGCGTCGGAAGGGGATTGCGCGAGCGCCGAACCTGAGCACACCAGCGCAAACAACATCAGTAGCTTTTTCATGACGATCACCTTTTTTCAGGTAATAGCCTCCTGGGCAGCGGCTTTCGGCGCCGACGCGCAACGGGGCGGATTATCTAACGGTCGTGGGCGGTTGAGCCCTGTAGTGACGGGGGCTTACAGGCCGATCAGGTCGCGGTGCACTTCCAGCGCATTGCGTTCGACCCAGTTGTGCTGCAACAAACCATCGGCGCGCACTTGCCACACGGCCGTGCCGAGCATTTCGAACGGCGTGCCGCAGGAGCGTCCACCGATGAAACCGCGGTTTTTACCGCAGAGTTTCCAGCGTGACGCCACGCGCGTGCCGTCGGCGTTCTGAAAGGTTTCGATGGCGCCGAACTGGAAGTCGTCGATCTTCGCCAGGAACGCGCCGATCCACTGGATGAACTGATCGCGGCCCCTTATTTCAACGCCACCGGAGGTGATGACAAAGTCTTCGGCGACGAACCTGGCTGCGGCTTGCGGATCGCGTGCCTGCCAGACCTCGCGCCAAAAGCTTTCGACGATCTCTACAGCTGTGTTGGATGACATGGTGTTGCACCTCTTGGATAAGGACATGGTTGCCCGGGTGTTTGAAACCGGGCCTTGGACCAAAGTATTCGGTCTTTGCCATCTAGAAGTCGAACGCATAATATTTATGGCATCCAGTAGCGTGGCGAATACATCATGCAATCCAGCGACCTTGAAATCGACTTGCTGCGCGCGTTTATCGCGGTGGCGGAAACCGGCAGTTTCACGGCAGCGGCCGAGGTGGTGGCGCGTTCCCAATCGGCGGTGAGCCAGAAAATCATCCGTCTGGAAGAGATCCTCGGCATGCGCGTGTTCGAGCGCACCAGTCGTACGCTGACGTTGACGGCGGAGGGTGAGCGACTGTTGGTCGGGACGCGAAAAATGATGCTGCACTTCGACAGTTTCATGCGTGAGATGCGCGCGCCGGTAACGGTCAACACCCTGCGTCTGGGCATCTCCGAGAACCTGGTGCCCACGCAGTTGCCGCGTTTGCTGTCGCGCTTCAGCAAGTTATATCCCGACCTGGAACTGGAGCTGACCACCGGGCTGAGTAACGACCTGCTGGCCGATCATGAAGCGGGGCGGCTGGATGTGGTGATTTCCAAGCGCAAGATGGGCGCCGCTCAACGCGGCCGCATCATCTGGCGTGAGCCGTTGGTGTGGATTGCTGCGAAGGACTACGAAATCGAAGCGGCGCGACCGTTACGCCTGGTGATGATGCGACCGCCCTGCGCGTATCGCGCGATCATGGTCGAGGCGCTGGCCTCGGTGCAGCGGGAATGGTCGTCGGCGTGTCTGGCGAGCAATCTCGGCGGGGTTCAGGCCGCCGTGGCTGCCGGGCTCGGAGTTACCGCCCTGGGCACGTCGTTTTTGCAGGAAGGCATGCGGATTATCGAGCCGTCGGAAAAGCTGCCGACGCTACCGTCCACGGAAGTCGCGGTGATCGGCGACGAGCCCCGCACCCAACATCTGCTGCAACCTCTGGTCGCGTTGCTGACCGAAGGTCTGATGTCGGGTACGAGTCTCACCGGATAGCTAGCGCGATCAGACGCGTTCAAAAATCGCCGCAATCCCCTGACCACCACCAATGCACATGGTCACCAGCGCGTAACGGCCGCCGGTGCGATGCAGTTCGTGAATGGCTTTGGTGGCGATGATCGCGCCGGTCGCGCCGACCGGGTGACCGAGGGCGATGCCCGAGCCGTTCGGGTTGACCTTGGCCGGGTCGAGGTCCAGTTCCTGGCTGACTGCGCAGGCCTGAGCGGCGAAAGCGATGTTGGCTTCGATCACGTCGAGGTCGGCGACGGTCAGGCCGGCACGCTTGAGCGCCAGGCGCGTAGCGGGGATCGGGCCCAGGCCCATCAGCTCCGGCTCGACGCCGGCGTGGGCGTAGCTGACCAGACGGGCCAGCGGTTTCAAGTTGTTGACTTGCACCGCGGTGCCGGTGGCCATGACCAGCGCAGCGGCACCGTCGTTCAGCCCGGAAGCATTGCCGGCGGTGACCGAGCCGTCCTTCTTGAACGCAGGCTTCATGGCGGCCAGTTGTTCCAGGGAGGTGGCGCGCGGGTGCTCATCGACGCTGAACAGTTTGGTGCCCTTGCGATCCTGGATTTCCACGGTCGCGATCTGCTCGCTGAAGTAGCCGTTGGCGATCGCATGGGCCGCACGCTTCTGGTCTTCAAAGGCCAGAGCGTCCTGCATTTCGCGGGTGATGCCGTTGCGCGCGGCGACGTTCTCGGCGGTGATGCCCATGTGGATGCTCTGGAACGGGTCGTGCAGGATGCCGAGCATGTAATCGACGGCTTGCACGTTGCCCATGCGCGAACCCCAGCGGGCGGACGGCAGCAGATACGGGCCACGGCTCATGGATTCGGCACCGGCACCGACGACGATGTCGGCATCGCCGAGCAGCAGGGTCTGTGCGGCGTTGATGATCGCTTGCAGGCCCGAACCGCACAGGCGGTTGACGTTGTAGGCCGGGGTTTCCTTCGGGATGCCGGCGTTCATCGCGGCGACGCGGGAGATGTAGGCGTCGCGGGTTTCGGTCGGGATCACGTTGCCCATCACCAGATGACCGACCAGCGCCGGGTCTACGGCGGCGCGTTGCAGCGCGGCTTTCACGGCTGTGGTCGCCAGATCGGCCAGTGGCACGTCCTTGAGCGAGCCGCCGAACGTGCCGATGGCGGTACGGGCGGCGCTGACGACGTAGATTTCTGGAGTGTTCATGGCTGGTTTCCTTTCGGTGGATTCTTATCTGTACTGCGATTGAGCAGGGCGTTCAAGGCTGTTTTCGCCTCATCGCTATTGAGGCGCTGAATGAACAGCGTGTTTTCTTCGCGCAGGGTGGCTTGCAGTTCTTCCATGCCGGGCTGCTTCATCAGTTGCCGGGATTGGTTCAAGGCCTGCTGAGGCATTGCCAACAAGCGTTGGGCGATTTTCTTTGCCGCCGCCAGGCATTGCTCGCCGTCATCGAAGGCTTCATTGGCCAAACCCCATTCAACCGCTTGAGCACCGTCGAGGCTGTCACCCAGCAGCAAAAGGCGTGTGGCCCGGGCCTGGCCGAGCAGGCGCGGCAACAGCAGGCTGGCGCCGAACTCCGGGCACAGGCCGAGGTTGACGAACGGCGTGCGCAGCTTGGCGTTGCGGGTCACCAGCACCTGATCGCAATGCAGCAGCAGGGTGGTGCCGATGCCGATGGCGGCCCCGCACACGGCTGCGATCAGCGGCTTTTGCAGATGCGTCACGGCGCGCATAAAGCGAAATGCCGGGCTGTCCAGGTGGGTCGGCGGTGCTTGCAGGAAGTCCACCAGGTCGTTGCCGCTGGTGAAGCAGTTCGGGCCACCGGTCACGATGATCACCCGGACTTCATCGTTTTCCTCAGCGGCAAACAACAGGTCGGCCAGCCGCATGTACATGGCGTTGGTCAGCGCGTTGAGCTTGTCCGGGCGGTCGATGGTCAGCGTCAGCACGCCATCGTTCAGTTCTTGTTTGATCAGGTCGGTCATGGAAGGCGCCTGCGGGTTCGGTTTGGCGGCCACTTTAAGCGTCAGGCAAACCCCGCAGCTATGACAAAACGGGTCAACCGGGCTGATGCTTTTTGCCATGTGCGCGGTGGACACACCCATTCGGGGTATGGTGCCACCGGTTGAATCGCCCAATAGTAGGTGCATCCGCTCATCCAGAGCCGAACTCGCTTGATAAGGTGCATTTGCTATGGGCAAGACACTGCTTAAGGTGATTTCCAGTCTGTTTGTTGTACCGCTGACCCTGAATGCCTACGCCGCCGAGGTAAACGACAGCAACACGCTACGGCTCTATAACTGGGCGGATTACATCGGCGAAAAGACCCTGGCCGATTTCGAAAAGGCCAGCGGCATCAAGGTCATCTACGACACATTCGACGCCTACGAAACGGTGCAGGCCAAGTTGCTCACCGGTCATTCCGGTTATGACCTGATCGTGCTGAACGCGTCCCTCGCGCCACCGCTGATCCAGGCCAAGGTGTTCCAGCCGCTGGACAAAAAACTGCTGCCGAGCTGGACCAACCTTGATCCGAAAATCTTGCAGGACCTGCAAGGCTTCGATCCGGGCACCACGTATTCGGCGCCCTACACCTGGGGCAGCAACGGCATCACCTATAACGTCGACAAGATCAAGGAGCGCATGCCGGACGCACCGATCGGTTCGCTGGCGATGATTTTCGATCCGAAGATCGTCGCCAAGTTTGCCGACTGCGGCGTGACCCTGCTCGACGCACCCACCGAAGTCATTCCCATGGCTTTGACGTACCTGGGGCGCGACCCGCGAAGCGCCGCGCCGGAAGACCTGAAAGCTGCCCAGGCGTTGCTGTTGTCGGTGCGTCCGTACATCCGCAAGTTCGACTCGGTCAATTACCTGACCAGCCTGCCCAATGGCGATGTGTGCATGGCCATGACCTGGTCCGGCGATTACGCGACCGCCATGGCCCGCGCCGCAGAAGCCAAGAAAGAGATCAACCTGGCCTACTTCATTCCCAAGGAAGGCTCGCTGATCTGGTTCGACAACATGTACATCCCGGCCGACGCCCCGCACGTGGCCAACGCCCACAAGTTTCTCGAGTACCTGATGCAACCGCAGGTGATGGCCGATGTGAGCGATTACATCAACTACGCCAACAGCAACGCCGCCGCCACCCCGTTGCTCAACGCCGCGGTGCGCGACAACCCGGCGATTTACCCCGATGCACAAACCCGTGAGCGGCTGTTTCCGCAGAAGACCCAGAACGCCAAGGACATGCGGGCCATGACCCGGGTCTGGAGCACGGTGAAAAGCGGGATCTGATTTGTTCGAACGTTAGTCAATTCGGTTAGAGGTTTATTTATGGCGACGCCAACACGCACCGTTTTTTCCCCAGCGGACGAGTCCCGGCTGGTCAAGGCCGACAAGGCCCACCATATGCACGGCTATCACGTGTTCGACGAACACGCCGAACAAGGTTCGCTGAACATCGTTGCCGGCGACGGCGCCTACATCTACGACACCCAGGGCAACCGCTTTCTCGATGCCGTGGGCGGCATGTGGTGCACCAACATTGGCCTGGGCCGCGAGGAAATGGCCGAGGCCATCGCCGATCAAGTGCGGCAACTGGCTTATTCGAATCCGTTTTCCGACATGTCGAACAACGTGGCGATCCAGCTCTGCGAGAAGCTCGCCAGCCTGGCGCCGGGCGACCTCGACCATGTGTTCCTGACCACCGGCGGCTCCACCGCCGTGGACACCGCGTACCGGCTGATCCAGTACTACCAGAACTGCCGTGGCAAACCGGAAAAGAAACACGTCATCGCGCGCTTCAACGCGTATCACGGCTCCACCACGCTGACCATGTCGATCGGCAACAAGGCTGCCGACCGGGTGCCGGAGTTCGATTACGCCAATCCTTTGATTCACCACGTCTCCAACCCCAACCCGTACCGCGCACCGGACGGCATGGACGAGGCGCAGTTCCTTGAGTTTCTGGTCAAGGAATTCGAAGACAAGATCCAGTCGATTGGCGCGGACAAGGTCGCCGGTTTCTTTGCCGAGCCGGTAATGGGCTCGGGCGGGGTGATCATTCCGCCCAAGGGCTACCTCAAGCGTATGTGGGAAGTCTGCCAGCGCTACGACATCCTGTTTGTCGCTGACGAAGTGGTGACTTCGTTCGGACGGTTGGGCAAGTTCTTCGCCTCCCTCGACGTGTTCGACGTGCAACCCGACATCATCACCACCGCCAAGGGCCTGACCTCGGCGTATCTGCCGCTGGGTGCGTGCATCTTTTCCGACCGCATCTGGAAAGTCATCGCCGAGCCTGGCAAGGGCCGCTGCTTCACCCACGGCTTCACCTACAGCGGCCATCCGGTGTGCTGCACGGCGGCATTGAAGAACATCGAAATCATCGAGCGGGAAAACCTGCTGGCCCATGTCGACGATGTCGGCGGTTATCTGGAACAACGACTGGCCACGCTGCGGGATTTGCCGTTGGTGGGCGATGTGCGCTGCCTGAAACTGATGGCCTGCGTGGAGTTCGTTGCGGACAAACGCACCAAGGCGCTGTTCGCCGACGAGATCAACATCGGCGAGAAAATCCACTCGCGCGCCCAGGCCCGGGGCTTGCTGGTGCGGCCGATCATGCACCTCAACGTGATGTCGCCACCGCTGATTCTCACCTATGAGCAGGTGGATGAAATCGTCGAGATCCTGCGGGTGTGCATTCTGGAAGTGGCGGCCGAGCTTGAGGCGAGCGGACAGTACGCCGTCCAATGATTTCGTCAGTGCGGCTGTTACCAAGGGCTTGCTCAGCCGCTAGACTGCGGGGCATGAGCAAACCAAACGACGATACGCTGATCGCGATGCCCTTCGGGGCATTGCATAAATGGCATGGGGGAATGCGCGAGGCATTCGCCCATGTCGATGAGCCTGACGCCCTGCAGTACCTGGCGTCAGCGTTGGGACAACTGGTGTCCATCGAGTCGGTGATGATCAGCCTGGAACGCAAGGACCGCGCACCGCAGTTGCTGCATCAGCGCGGCATCGCGCAGGAGTTTCAGGTCTCGATTCTTGAGCGCTATTTTGCCGGGGGGTATTTGCTCGACCCGTTCTGCCTGGCGGTGGAGCAAGGGCTGGCGCAGGGGTTCTATCACCTGGAGGAAATTGCGCCGGACAACTTCTTCGACAGCGACTACTACAAGACCTATTACCTGAAGGCGAACTGTTCGGAAGACAGTTACTACATCGTCGATACCGGCAATGACACGAAAATTTCCGTCAGCCTGTTTCAAGGTTTCGGCGGTGAATGCCTGGGTGTCGAACAGCTGAATCTGTTGCGCGCCGTCGAACCGCTGGTGCGCGAGTTCATCAGCGAATTCAGTCAGCGTGGCCTGCAACGTAGCAGCGAGATCCAGGGCAATAACGATCAAGGCCTGCGCGATGACCTCAAGCAACGGGTGCAATCGGCCTTCGAGCAATTCGGTTGCGACGTGCTCACCGAACGCGAGCGGGAAGTGGCGCACATGGTGCTCAGGGGCCACTCGGTGAAATCCACGGCGAGCCAGATGAACATCTCACCGGAAACCGTGCGCATGCACCGCAAGAACCTGTACCTGAAACTGGAGGTGGGTTCGCAATCGGAATTGTTTGCGTTGTTTATTGAGTGGTTGCGCAGGCATTAACAAGCAAAAGATCGCAGCCTGCGGCAGCTCCTACAGATGAACAC
>NZ_JBSVXD010000023.1:0-51338 GCF_054070755.1 Pseudomonas sp. SDO5591_S426
TTGGAATGCATTCCCCCTGTAGGAGCTGCCGCAGGCTGCGATCTTTTGATCTTGTGTTTAGAAACTGTAGGTCCCGGTCACCACCACGCTACGCGGCGCACCCGGTTGGATCTGCGCCGCACTTGTCGCCGACGAGTAATAGGTCTTGTCGCTGATGTTGTTCAGCGCCGCACGCAAGTCCCAATCCTTCTGCCGGAACCCGGCCAACGCATCCCATCGGCCATAACCCGGCAGCACGGTGGTGTTGAGGTTGTCGGCATAACGGTCACCGACGAGGGTCAAGCCGGTTTCGGCGTACCAGCCCATTTCCGGTTTCCAGGTCAGGAACAGGCTGCCGTTGTGCTTGGCCACGTTGCTGATGCGCTTGCCTTCAAAGCCGTTGTTGTCTTTCTCGACCGTTGCGTCCTGCACGCCCACGCCGCCGCGCACGTACCAGTTGCCGGTGATCTTGCCGGCAGCGGTCAGCTCTATACCGCGCGAACGTTGCAGGCCGGTGAGCAAGGTAACGGTCGGGTTGTTTGGATCGCTGGTGCGGCGGTTGTAGAGTTCCAGCTCGTAAATCGCCAGCGTGGTGCTCAGGCGATCGTCGAGCCAATCGCTCTTCACGCCGATTTCCTTTTGCTTGGTCAGTTCGGGGCTCAGGTCGTTGGTGTTACCGGCCGCGCCCGGCGTGATGCCGATCAAACCGCCGCCGACCGGCGAGAACGTCTTCGACCAGGACGCGTAGAAGGAATGATTCTGCAGTGGCGTCCAGACCAGTCCTACACGTGGGCTGGTGCTGTGGCTGTCACGATCCTCCGAAATATCCCGCAGCTTGTTGGTCGACTCGATGTCGAACGTGTCGTAACGCAAACCGCCGAGCAGTTGCCATTGATCGTTCAGCTGCAACTGATCCTGGACGTACACCGCGCGGCTTTCGACTTCGGTGTGAGAACTGCTCGATACCTGCATGCGCCCGGTGTGGCGCAAGTCGCGGTTGGGGTTGTTCAGGTCCAGCGACGGCACCGGTGAACTGCCCGGCCCGGAAGTGGCGGCGGTGTACAGCGTCGGGTCGCGACGCTGGCTGCCGATCTCGATGCCGGTCAACAGACGATGTTCCAGGCCGAAGGTATCGAATCCACCTTCCAGTTCAACGTTGTTGTAGACGTTGCGGGTGGTCAGGTCTTGCTGCCAGTGCTGGCGCGTGACCCGATTGGTCGCCGGGGTGTAGCCGGTGAGGTACGTGTTGTCGAAGTCGCTGTTGAGCTTGAACACGCCCAGCGTCTGGCGCAGTTGCCAGTTGTCGCTGAGTTCGTAGGTGAGTTTCGAGCGCAGGGATTGCGACTTGTCGTCGATGAAATCGTGCTCGCTGCCGTAGGTCGTATCGCGCCCGACATCGGCCGGGCGGCCATTCACGCCCGGGACTCCGCGATCCGGCGTTCGGTTGTAGCGGCTGTATTCGTACTGCACCAGCCAGTTCAAATCGGGTGTCAGTTGCCAGCTCATCGAGGGCGCGAACAATTGGCGATTGCCACTCACGCCATCGCGGAAGCTGTTTTCGTCCATGTTGCCCATGTTCAGGCGAAGGCTGATGTTTTCGGAAGGATCGGTGCTGAGGTCGGCGTAAAGACTGCGCAGGTCCTCGCTGCCGCCTTGGGCTTCGATTGTCGAGCGGCGGCCGAATTCCGGCAGTTTGCTCACTCGGTTGACGATCCCGCCTTGGCTGCCACGGCCGTACAACACTGCCGCCGGACCTTTGAGCACATCGATGCGTTCGATGTTGTGCAAGTCGCGCACGTACTGGCTGTCGTCGCGGATACCGTCCAGATAGAAGTCATTGCTGGCGTCGAAGCCACGGATGCGCAGGCTATCGAAGCGGGTGTCGGCGCCACTGCTGACGTTGGGGATGCCGCTGAGCGCGGTGCCCAGATCGTTGGTGCCGTAGTCAACGACGTTCGAGGTTTTGATCGAATCAATGGCTTGCGGGACATAGCGTACCGGCGTGTTGGTGCGGGTCGCGGTGTTGGTTTCCTGCACGCGGGGGTCATCGGCTTCCGCTTCGGCGCTGATGGCAGTGGCAGGTAACGTTGTAGGTGCAGCGTAGGAAAAACCGGCAGACAACAAGGCAGAAAGCCCAAGACTGTAGGGCGTAAGACGAAAAGGGGCAGGCATTGAAAAGCGCATCCGTAGGATTTTTTTTGGCTGTAGCGTTTAGGGTGCGAATGGTAATGCGTGCTATTTACTTCCGTTAATTATTCTTGAGAAGTTCCCTTGGTTGTTTGTTTCCAATTGTGTCGATGTTGTTACGCACAGCCTTTGCAGCGGAGTTTTCCTCCCGAAAAACCGGGAATTGCTGCACTGAAATTGCCTGTCAAAACGCGGTTAAATTGAATTTTCTGCCACGTAAAGCAGTTTCTTAGATGATTTTTGCCTAAATACAGATGATTCATGAAATTGACACATCGTTAAGCTCGCAGCTACGATTCGGCCAACGCCTGTGGCAGACCGCCATGACCCTAAAAATAATAAGAAGGCCCGCCTCGAGAGATCGTGGGCGGGCTTTTTTGTTTGCGGAATGAAAAAAGAGCGCGATAGTGCCGTTTCAGCCGTTCGACACAGCGCGTTTCAACCCGTAATAAGGAAAACAAAATGTTGAACAAGCGAATCAGCCTGATCGCTCTGGGGATTTTGAGCGCTTCACAGGCCATGGCTAACGACCAGGCCGAATCCAAGGGATTTGTTGAAGACAGCAGCCTCAAAGTGCTGCTGCGCAACGCCTACATGAACCGTGATTACAAAGACGGCAACGAAGACAAAGCCGAGTGGGGCCAAGCGGCCATCGGTACGTTCTCGTCTGGTTTCACCCAAGGCACCATCGGTGTGGGTGTGGATGCCTTCGGTCTGTACGCACTGCGTCTGGACGGCGGCAAAGGCAAAAGCGGCGCCGGTGGTATCGACTTCTTTAAACAAGGCGACAGCGGCAACGCAGCGGACGACCTGTCCAAGGGCGGCGCGGCGGTCAAATTCCGTCTGTCCAGCACCACACTGACCTACGGCGACCAAATGCCGGCCTTGCCGGTGTTGAGCTACGACAACGTGCGTCTGCTGCCGGAAAGCTACACCGGTACTTTGATCACCTCCAAGGAGATCAAGGGCCTGGAGCTGAACGCCGGTCGCTTCACCGCCGAATCGCGTAAAAGCGCTGAAGGCCGTGACAGCGGTGGCTTGAAGTCGATCAACGTATTGGGCGGTAGCTACCAGTTCACCGAACAGTTCAAGGCTTCCCTATACGCCTCCGACGTCGAAGACGTGCTGAAGAAGCAATACGTGAACGCCAACTACGTGTTCCCGCTCGCCAAGGATCAGTCCCTGACCCTGGACTTCAACGGCTACCGTACCAAGCTGGACGACTCCTACGTTCAAGACGTCGGCGCTACGGGCGACGACAACAAGATCTGGAGCCTGGCAGCCATCTACGCCACCGGCCCGCACTCGTTCACCCTCGGCTACCAGCGCAGCACCGGCGACAGCAACCTGGGCTACGCCTACGGCGGCTACCAGAAAGACCAGAACCGCGTCGGTGACGGTGGCAACACCATCTACCTGGCCAACTCCTACTGGTCCGACTTCAACGCCGAAGACGAACGCAGCTGGCAACTGGGCTACGGCCTGGACTTCAGCACCTTCGGTGTTCCGGGCCTGAGCTACAACTTCGCCTACGTACGCGGTGACAACATCACCACTTCCACCAGCGAAGGCGGCACCGAGCGCGAAATTTTCAACCAGTTCAAATACGTCGTGCAAAGCGGCCCGGCCAAAGACCTGAGCGTGAAACTGCGCAGCTCGATCCTGCGCGTGTCGCAGAAGTCGAGCGAGTACAACGTCAGCGGCAACGAAGTGCGTGTGTTCGTGGATTACCCGATCAATATTTTCTGATGATTGGTTGCGGTATCGAGGCCTGATGCAAGGCTGAGAAAGGAAAAACCCCGACTGGTTCGGGGTTTTTTTGTGGGCGCTGGAAGGCTCTGGTCTGCGCCATCCGAGAAATTTTAATCACCCGCTGAAGCGAGTTCTCCGCGCTGAATGATCAAAATGAGCATTCGCAATGATTGAATTGCGCAATTTAAAGCAATGTCCTAAGATTATTTTGACTGAATCAATCACCGCGTGATCGGTTCAGTCACTTTCGAGGTGAAACACGTCTTACCAAACAATTATAAAAGGAGACCCTCGTGGCCCAGATCCCAATCAAGCGCACCATTGAACGCATCCCCGGCGGCATGATGATCGTGCCTCTGCTCATCGGTTCACTGGTGGCGACATTCCTGCCGGACACCCCCAAATTTTTCGGTTCCTTCACCAACGCGTTGTTCACCGGTGCACTGCCCATTCTGGCGGTGTTCTATGTGTGCATGGGCGCGAGCATCAACATCAAGTCCACGCCTTACCTGCTGAAAAAGGGCGGCACGCTGTTGGCCACCAAAGTCGGTATCGCCGTGCTGATCGGCATTGTGCTCGGGCATTTCCTGGGCGAGCAGCCGATTTCCTCGGGGCTCTTCGCCGGCATTTCCACGCTGGCGGTAGTCGCTGCAATGAACGACACCAACGGCGGCCTCTACATGGCGTTGATGGGGCAGTACGGCCGCTCCGAAGATGTCGGCGCCTATTCGGTGATGTCGCTGGAGTCCGGGCCTTTCCTGACCATGGTGACCCTGGGCATCGCCGGGTTGTCGGCCTTCCCATGGCCGACGCTGGTGGGCAGCATTCTGCCGCTGGCGCTCGGCATGCTGCTGGGTAATCTCGACCGGGACATGCGCGATTTTCTGGCCAAAGCCGTGCCGGTGATGATCCCGTTCTTTGCCTTGGCCCTTGGCGCCAGCCTGGATCTGCATAACGTCTGGCAGGCCGGTTTGCTTGGCCTCGGTCTCGGTGTAGCGGTTGTGGTGTTGACGGGTATCCCGCTGTTTTTCGCCGACCGTGCAACCGGTGGCACAGGCGTAGCCGGTGTAGCCGCAGCGACCACTGCCGGCAACGCCGCCGCTGTGCCCGCGTTGATCGCGGCGGCCAACCCGGTGTACGCCGAAGCCGCCAAGAGTGCGACGTTGCTGGTGGCCGCTTGTGTAGTCGTCACTGCCATTCTCGCGCCTTTGCTCACCGCCGCCGTTGCCAAACGCGTCCAGCAGCGCCAACCCGCCGCCGTCCCGAAGCGCGAGCCCCAGGAGCAGGAGGCGTTGCGATGAGCATGTTGATCATCGCTGACGATCTGTCCGGCGCGGCGGATTGCGCCATCGGCTTTGCCAGTGCCGGGTTGCAGACCGTGGTGACGCT
The DNA here is from genome assembly GCF_054070755.1 of Pseudomonas sp. SDO5591_S426. Taxonomy (NCBI): domain Bacteria; kingdom Pseudomonadati; phylum Pseudomonadota; class Gammaproteobacteria; order Pseudomonadales; family Pseudomonadaceae; genus Pseudomonas; species Pseudomonas sp. SDO5591_S426. Next base: position 5,308 of record NZ_JBSVXD010000023.1, read on the forward strand.
CGACGCCTCGAATGATCAGCCCGACGCGCAGGTGATCGCCGCCGATACCGACACTCGGCGCCTGTCACCCGAGCAGGCCGCCGAGCGTACCGTCGCGGCGTTCAAGGCCCTGCGCAAACCTGGGCAGCGCTTGTACAAGAAAATCGATTCGACCTTACGCGGCAACTGGGCGGCCGAAGTTGCCGCCCTGCAACCGCTGGCAGGCCTGGCCATCGTCGCTCCGGCGTTCCCGGCCACCGGGCGCACGCTGCGCGGCGGTCGGGTGTTCGTCAACGGCCAGCCGCTGGAAAGCACCGACACCTGGAAACTGGAAAACGCCGACCGTCCGGCGGACGTCGAAGCCATGCTCGTCGCTGCCGGCCTGAGCACCGCGAAACTGGACCTCGACACCTTGCGCGGCAACCCCGATGCACTGGTCCATCATTTCGCCGAACTGGCCCGCAGCACCACGCAGGCACTGATCGTCGATGCGCAAACCGAAGACGATTTGCTGACCTTGGCGCGGCTGACCGCCAGCCTGGAGCAGCCGCTGTTCTGGATCGGTTCAGGCGGCCTGGCGCGGGAAATCGCCCGGCTGCCGGACTTCTTCGACACGCCTGACCCGCGTGCCGAAACCGCCGTCAGTGAAAGCAATCAGGCACCGATCCTGGTGCTGGTCGGCAGCCTCTCCGGTGTCTGCGAGCGACAGTGCAGCGTGTTGAAAGAGAGCGGCGGATTGAGCGAATTGATCGTACCGCCAGCAGTTCTTCGCCATGGCATCAGCCATCCGGATTGGACGACCTGGCAGGCACGCATCGGCGAACAGCTCGACGGCTGGAGTGACCTGTTGCTGCGCATCGGTCGCGACGACGCATTCGATCCGCAGGAAGGCGCGCACCTCTCGACCCAGTTGGCTGTGCTGGTCGAGCCGCACTTCGCCAAGATCGGTGGGCTGATCGCCACGGGCGGCGAGACGGCGCGAGCGATCTTGACCACGGTCGGCATCGACAGCCTGCAACTGCTGGCGGAAGTCGAAGCCGGAGTGGCTTATGGTCGACCCACCGCCTCCCGCCATGGCTATCGCCCGGCAATCATTACCAAGGCAGGCGCGTTCGGCACCGACCGCGCCCTGTATGCGGCATGGCAACACCTGAGCGAAATCAATGATCGCTCCCAGCCTCAACGCACACGAACCCAAGGACTCGAATGAACACTATGAGCAATTACCTCCCCATTATCGGCATCACCATGGGCGACGCTTCGGGTGTCGGTCCGGAAATCATCGTCAAAAGCCTGACCCACGACATCGTCTACCAACAATGCCGGCCCTTGGTGATCGGCGATGCGCGACGCCTGGAACAGGCCAACGTGATCGTCGGTGGCAGCACCAAAGTGCGCCGAATCGAAGACGCGTCACAGGCGCGCTACGAGGCCGGCATCATCGATTGCATCGACCTCGACCTGATCCCCGACGATCTGCCGTTCGGCGAGCTGTCGCCGATTGCCGGTGACGCCGCCTATCAATACATCGCCCGCGCCGTGGAGCTGGCCGAGGCCAAGCAAATCGATGCGATCTGCACCGCGCCGCTGAACAAGGAAGCGCTGCACGCCGGTGGCCACAAGTACCCCGGCCACACCGAAATGCTCGCGCACCTGACCCACGTCGACGAAGTGTCGATGATGCTGGTGGCGCCGCAGCTGCGGGTAATTCACGTCACGACCCACATCGGCATCATCGACGCGATACGCAAGATCGAGCCTGGCCTGGTGCAACGCACCATCGAACGCGGCAACGCGACGCTGATCAAGGCAGGCATTGCCCGGCCACGCATCGGCGTGTGCGGCATCAACCCGCATGCCGGCGAAAACGGCTTGTTCGGTTATGGCGAAGAGGAAGAAAAAATCATCCCGGCGGTGAAGCTGTTGCAGGAGCGCGGCCTCGACGTGACCGGCCCGTTGCCGGCGGACACACTGTTCTTCCGTGCCGGTCGGGGCGATTTCGACTTGGTGGTAGCGATGTATCACGACCAAGGCCACGGTCCGGTCAAAGTGCTCGGGCTCGAAGCCGGTGTGAACGTGACCGTCGGGCTGGAAGTGATTCGTACCTCGGTCGACCACGGCACCGCGTTCGATATCGCCGGCAAGGGCATCGCCGATGAACGCAGCCTGCTCGAAGCACTGCGCCAGGGCGCTGAGCTGGCCACGCGACGGGGATGAGCTGCGGCGGCGCGGTCGTGTAAGATCGGCAACCGTCCAAACAACGAGACCCGCCATGAAAGTGTCCGAACGTCACCGCGCCATCCTCGAACTCGTGCGCATCGGCGATGCCAACGTCGAGCAATTGAGCGCGGCGCTCGGCGTCTCGGAAGCGACCGTGCGACGCGACCTGACCATGCTCGCCAAACAGCGGCACCTGGTGCGCACCTACGGCGGCGCCACCGCTGTGGTCGGCGTGCACGAACCGGAAGCCTCGCTGGAAGAACGCAAAACCAGCCAGTGGGAACAGAAAGACGCCATCGCCCTGGCGGCCGCTGCCCACGTGCAGGACGGCGATACTGTGCTGCTCGACGGCGGCACAACCTGCGCCGCACTGGCCCATCACCTTTGCTCCCGCCAGGACGTGCACGTGGTCACCAACAACCTGCTCGCCGTGATGACCCTGGCCAACGCACCCGGCGTACGTCTGACCTTGATCGGCGGCGACCTGCGCGGGTCGAGCATGAGCACGTTGGGACCCTTGGCGGAACTGACCCTCAGCCGCTTGAGCGTCGACAAAGCCTTCCTCGGCGCGGACGGCGTGGTCGCGGAATTCGGCTTGTGCGAAGCGAGTGCGCAGCAGGCGTATCTCAAGGAGTGCATCATCAAACGGGCCGCGCAGATCGTCGTCCTCGCCGACACCGACAAACTCGGCCGGGCCAGGCAGCAGCATTGGACGCCGATTGAGCGCGAGTGGCGGTTGATAACTTGTGCGGCGGCGGATGAGGCAATGCTTGCGCCGTTTTATGCGCTCAAGCAGATCACTGTGGAAACGGTGATCGTGTAGGAACCGATTCAAGCACGTAGGTTGAAACACAAAAGCCCCGAATGATTCGGGGCTTTTTCATTGAGTTGATTTCCTTGTGCGCAAATATTGCGACACGTTACGGACTACATCAAAAGGAGCCAGGTCTTACTGCGGATAAAGCCGGCGATGACTACTAAACAGTGCCACCCGAATCGAATACTCAGGGGTGTTCGGAGGGCGTCGATTGTTTCAGGCAGGAATCCATCTTTTGAAGAGATTTGCTTTTGCAAACGAAGCTGCAACGCGCGAGTACAAAGATCTACCGGGCTGGGTGCAAGATGAGTTCGGGAAAGACCTGATGCGTGTGCAATACAGCGCAGATCCAGAGCTCGCAATAAAGCAGCTGAGTTCAGTAGGTGCGGGCGCCATTGAGTTGATCATCAATGGCAGTCCGGCATACCGATGCGTCTACATTGCGAAGTATGCAGGCACCATTTTCGTCCTTCATTCATTCGTAAAAACGACAAACGGAACCGATCGTCACGCAATGGCCGTTGCCCAAGACCGGCTGAAGGAGCTGAAAAGGGAGCTACGAAAGCTAGGGTTTAATGTCTAGCTGGCGCGAGACTGAGAAATGACTATCCGGGGAAGGGCACCGGCTTCGTTGGAGGGCAACGTGAATGTGGTGCGAAATCCCAGTCTATCCAGCATGTCCATCATTGCGTCGATCGTAAACTTCTCGATCTTGCCTGTGGTTAGCTCAGAAATGCGTGATTGGGTCACGTTCAACAAGGAGGCCGCTTCGCTCTGCTTGAGACCCAGTTTTTTGATGCAGTCACTGATGAATATCGACAGCTCCATTTTCAACGCCATTTTGCTGGCGAGCTCCTCGTCGTGCGTAACGTGGAACGGGCTATCAAAGAATTGAATTGCCATGAGAATTCACTCTTTTGGATTTATCTAAAATTTACGATAAATTGAGATTAGACGATTGAGCTTTTGATGCAACCGCTTTTTTGATGATCAGCGATTTACTGATTACACCACGTAACGAATGTAGTTCCCGTCCCCACCTTTATCCCCTCCAGCTAACTCCATACATTGAACTCCAACGCCTCTCCCATCATCCCGACGGGAAGGTCACTGGAGTTTCCCTCATGCCTTTCGTAAGCGTACGCATCACCCGCGATGGCGTTACCACTGAGCAGAAAGCTCAGGTGATTGCCGAGATCACTGAAACACTGGAGCGCGTGCTCAACAAACGCCCTGACCTGACCCACATCGTGATCGAGGAAGTCGACACCGATAACTGGGGCTACGCCGGGATCACCACCACCCAGTACCGCAAGCAACTGGCGGAAGAGGGGCAGTCATGACGGCGGCGGTGACCATCGATTTCGTCTCCGATGTGGTGTGCCCTTGGTGCGCACTGGGAGCGGCGGCGCTGGAACGGGCGATCGAGAACGTGGCGGGTGAGATTTCGGTTGAGCTGACCTACAAGCCTTTCGAGCTGAACCCGAACATGCCGGCCGAAGGCGAGAAAGCCGTCGAGCACTTGATGCGCAAATACGGACGTACCGCTCAGGACGTCGCTAATGGCAAAGCGATGCAGATCGAACGCGGCAATGCCATCGGCTTCAAGTTCGACCTGGAGAAGCGCACCCACTTCTACAACACCTTCGACGCTCACCGTTTGTTGCTTTGGGCATTGGAGGAAGGGCGTCAGGTGGCGCTGAAGAAGATCCTGCTTCGCGCTTACTTCAGCGAAGGCCAGAACCCGAGTGATCAGCAGACGCTGGTGCGGCTGGCAGGTGAAGCCGGGTTGGACGAGGCCCGTGCTCGGGAGGTGTTGGCGTCGGGCGCGTTTGCCGACGAAGTGCGGGAGCTTGAGGAGTTTTACCGGCAGCACGGCATCAATTCGGTACCGGCCATGGTGCTGAACGGCCGTCACCTGGTGTCCGGTTCGCAATCGATCGAGTACTACGAACAGATGTTGCGACAAATGGCCCAGGCCACCGCCGAAGCCTGATCCACAATTTTTCTACCCCACTCTTTTATTGTCTGAGGATTTCATCATGAGCAATTCGAAAAAAGTCGTTGTCATCACTGGCGCATCCCAAGGTCTCGGCGATGGCATGGTCAAGGCCTTCCGTGAACTCGGTTACCAGATCGTCGCCACTTCGCGTTCGATCAAACCGTCCACCGATCCGGACATCCTCACCGTTGCCGGCGACATCGGCGAACCGGAAACTGCCCAGCGCGTCATCCGTGAAGCGATCGCCCGTTTCGGCCGCATCGACACCCTGGTCAACAACGCCGGCATCTTCATCGCCAAACCGTTCACCGCGTACACCGCTGAAGACTACGCCAACGTGCTGTCGGTGAACCTCAACGGCTTCTTCTACATCACCCAACTCGCCATCAACGAGATGGAGAAAAACGGCAGCGGCCACGTCGTCAACATCACCACCAGCCTGGTGGACCATGCGATCGACGGCGTGCCGTCGGTACTGGCTTCGCTGACCAAAGGTGGCCTGAACGCAGCAACCCGCTCCCTGGCCATCGAGTACGCCAAGCGCGGTATCCGTGTAAACGCGGTGAGCCCAGGCATTATCAAAACCCCGATGCACGGCGAAGAAACCCACGCCGCTCTGGGCGCACTGCACCCGGTCGGGCACATGGGCGAGATTGAAGACATTGCTCAAGCGGTCGTGTACCTGGACAACGCCAAGTTCGTCACTGGCGAAATCCTGCACGTCGATGGCGGGCAGAGCGCGGGTCACTAAGAGCTGGGTTTTTTAAACGGCAGAAACAACAAAGCCCTCGTATTGCTACGAGGGCTTTGTTTTTTATGGTGCGGCACCAGGAGTCGAACAATCTAATAAGCTATTGAATTGGCTGATTAATATTTAAAGGTCTGTGAGATTCTACCTCTAAAACTACCTCAAGGTCCTCGTACGCCTGAGGATCTTGCTTGACGTGACTAACCGTGAAGGGCCGGAGTTGCCCCCACAGCGGCCGGTCATTCGTCTATGAGAGTTGGGCCGTTGATGTGTCAACTGTCAACCACATTAGAGTTAGAGTAGGTCCATGGTGGCCATAGAATCAGCCATGCGGTAGCCCATCGCTTTGTAACCCGCCTGGCGCTTATCCCACATCCTCATCAGCGCGACATTACCCTCGTCAACGAAGTCGATCACTCGCACGTCGGCCTTATCGGCATGTGATCGATGCAACCGCCCCGCATATTGCTGAAGGATTCCCTTCCATGAGATGGGCATTGCCAGCACCAGCGTGTCCAACGGCGGATGATCGAAGCCTTCACCTACTAGTTTTCCTGTTGCCAACAGCACTCGTGGAGCATCAGGGGGAAGGGACTCAAGCTCATGCATACGGGAAATCCGCTGTTTCTTAGGCACTCGCCCATGAAGCGTGAAAAGGTTATGCACGCGCTGCTTCAATTCTAATTCAAGGGCATCCACATGTTCCGTCCGCTCCGTTAGCACTAGAATTTTTCTACCCTCGTTGTACGCCAGCTCAATCTCCGAGACGATTTTGGCTGTCCGCTCAGAGTCGTCGGCTAGACGCCGAAAAACGTCCTGAATCCCAAAGCCGTCGGGGACCACTATTGGTTTGGGCAGCAATCGAGGCACGACAGATAGGTCATGGGGCGCACTCGCTGGTCGAGCAGCAGAATGTCGGATCGGTCCGCACTGCATAAAAATAATGGGCTGCTGTCCATCTCGGCGCACTGGGGTTGCTGTGAGTCCCAATACGTACCGCGCGGTCGCGCTCCTCAGTAGTGCCTCGAATGACACTGCTGATAGGTGATGACACTCATCAACGATGATCTGGCCGTAGTTTTTTACCTGATCGCTGATCTCGCCTTTTCGCGATAGCGACTGCATAACGGCAATGTCGATGATGCCTGTAAGCTTCGCTTTTCCGCCCCCAAGAGTACCAACGACACCATTCCCGACTCCCAAGAACGCCTGCAAGCGCTCTTGCCACTGCCTTAACAGTTCCGTCCGATGCACAAGCACCAACGTGTTAATGCCACGTGCGGCAATCAACGCAGCAGCACTCACCGTTTTACCGAAAGCTGTCGGTGCGCAGAGGATACCGGTGTCATGACTTAGCATTGCGCTGACAGCAGCCTCTTGGTCAGAACGCAGGGTCCCGAGAAAGCTCACGTCGATGGGGTCGCCCGCGAAGCGTTCGTCTTTAAGAATAGGGGTAACCCCGTTTTCCTCTAAAAGCTCCAGCGCAGCATCCAAACAGCCACGTGGTAACGCAATATGTTTGGGGAAGTTCTGGGCACAACCGATAATCCTTGGCTTGTTCCACACTGACATGCGCATGGCCTGAGCTTTGTAGAACTCAGGATTTTGAAAGGCAGCGAGCCGGACAAGCTGGTTTGCCAATGGCTGTGGCAATTCCGACTTTTCAAAGTAAATTAAGTTAGCCTGCGTGATGTTGACAGCAGCAGGCAACGGGCATGTCAATTTACGTGATCTCGATTCACGATTTTTCCAAGGTTCTGCATCACCTTCGTCATCGACATAGGCGACCCCTAAAGGGTCCCGATTACCCATCGCCTGGATAATAACGGGCTGGATATCTTCTGGACTCATGCGCTGAATCGATGCCAGGAAGGCCCATTGATCAGGATGAGGCTCAAGCGAATCGTCTACAAAAACGCTATTGTTTTGGGCCCTGGCCCGCTTTTGTAAAGGGAGCGCGATGAGATTTCCAAAGCCGCCTTTGGGCATATAGTCCTGGTTTGGAAACAGTCGATCATAGGAGCTGAGCGCCAACTGCCGGGTGCGCTCACAGGCATGACTGATGATTGCGGCACCGAGGCAGCGCGCATCGCAGGCAGGAACATTACGCTCAAAGAAAATCCAGCCATGAGCCCCTTGGCCTGAGCGCGATATTTCCAGCGCCACCGGGACGCTCAGCTCATGGCATGACTGCACAAAAGCTTTGGAATCATCACGCCATTCGGCCTCATCGAAGTCGACCGCCAAAAAATAACAAGTGTCATCAGAGAGTAGGGGGTAGATACCAACGACCACTTCGCCCGCCAGATGGCGATAGACCACCTCATCGGTCAGCGGAAGCAGCTGGCGGTTACCGCAGTCGCCACATTTAATTCGGGGCTTCTCACAAACGCCAGGCCTCCATTCGTTTGCGCAAGCGGGTGCGTATCCTGATTTGCCTGCCTTGCTTTCCCAGCGGATGGGATAAACGTCCGTCCTACCACGAAACAAGCTTCGGAATAGGGCAAGCTTTCCATCAGTTTCGAGTTGCTGTGATTGTTCTGCTTGGACAATCGCTATCTTGACTGGCTCAGCAGGCGGGCGCCATTCGATGCCATGAGCATCCAGCAAGGCAACCAATCTTGCATTCTCAGCCCTTAGCTTCGCCACCAGACTAGTGTCTATCACCGCCTTCAGCCTCTACGTCTCAGGTGAAGCCTGTAGCCTCAAGCTACAACCCTCAGGTCCATCAGTAAAACATAGAGGTTATCAAACAACAGAGGTTAGGTTCAGGGGCTCAAGAGGTCCGCCCTAATCCCAATCAAATCGTTGGCTGGCTCAATCTGCCAGTGAGGGATACAGAGCGCGCAGTTGCTGGCATTCGGCTAACGTTGAAAACTCCAGGATTTTCATAGGCGCAGAGTGATCAGGCTTGTGGTCAGCAGGTAGTAGTAGCGCGTCGATTTCGAGTTTGAATTCATGTGGTGGTTCAAAAACCAAACGAGATGCTTTCTTTGCCATGTCCATGGATTATCTCGGTTCCAGCGTTCAGAAATGGCTGCTTGAATAGTCTTGGCCTGGCGGATGTGACGTTCGCGTGAGGCATGTGCTCCAGTCAGTACTCCAGCCAAGAAGATCTCCATATCGAATGGTTTATTCATACCCGACCACCGATGTACGCCGATACCACGTCGATTCGACCGTGTCCCAGTTCATAGCTGATTTGTAAGCGTGCCTCTCGATCAAGGCGTAGATCGAGGCGCCTGCACTTGCCACCGTTGATGGGCGCTAGGTGATGGGTAATCTGCTCATAGCGTTCGCACGCATAAGCCGCGCGCAGTTCGTGGAAGCCTTTGAGGTTGTGCGTATGGAGGATGTCTCGGGCGGGGCGTATGACACTCGGTTGGAAATCGAGGTAGCTCTCGTTCGGTGCCAGCAGGTTGCGGCTACCGTCGGGAGAGACCTGTTCGGCGTACCTGAGCGCTTCGCGAATATGGTCATCCACCCTGATCCAACGAGGCGCGGTTGCGCCGCCGCGGCCACCTTTAGTGCCATCCTGGATGTTGATCTTGTCGTAGTGTTCGGCTTCTCTTCGCAGGCGCGGAAGGTCGGCCAAGATGGCCTCGCGCAAGCGCATGCCGGTGGCTCGCGCCAACTGGGCGATGGCCGCCGCACGCGGCATTTGGTGTTCGCAGAGGACGTCGACGATCCGCTTCACGTGTTCGCGGTCTTGGCCTTTCGGCACCGAGCGACGAACACTGTTCCGCCGCATTCCCAGCGTCTTGCTCGGACTCGGCACTTTCACATACTGATCACCGCGAAGTGCGGCCATGGTCCGGTTCACGCTGGACAACCGGTTTTGCGCGGTGGCGATGCTGATAGCGCCTTGTTCAACTTGGTGACGCAGATGGCCGGCGTAATCCAGCAAGGTCTGCCGATCAATTTGTCGCGCATCGTTAATCCCTGGTCCATCCTTCGACCGACACCAGCGTACAAACACCTGCCAGCGATCACTGTGCGCTTTGACCGTGCCGTAATGCCCGTCGCCAAACATGTCCCGCAACGCCTGTGGCCCGGCATAACTTAGTTGCCGGCCATAGCCAAAATTCCGGCCATCTCGTCTACCGACCAATCCCATGACCAAACTCCTCTCGAAACCAAGCCCTTGTAGCTTTCCTCACGTCATCCCGCCAAGAATGTTGAGTGTTATCAGGGATCAAGGCCCCTGCGGCCTGTGAGGGTTGTCCACTAACGCGGGACTTGCGGCTCCTTACGACCGGGAGCTTGGGCATCTCATGATCTGGCCTCCTGAGCACTTCCTAGGAAGTGGGCGGGTGGAGGCTGCACTGGCTGACGAGACCAGCGCCGCGAGATCCTGAGTCGGGTGAAGGCAATGAAGCATTGACCGGTGCATGCCTGACTGTCAGTCAGGTGCAGTCCATTCCGTGGGCTGCGGCACCATCATCTGCATCGCTGTTGCTGGTGACTTCGGTGTTTGTCACGCCGATTGTCACGAGAGGGAATGCCGCAAAGCCTTGTACGAGTTGGGCTGCAGCAGCGGTAGGAGCGCCCGTCTCTTTCCGGGAGAAAGAGACGGGCGCAGGTTGGCGCATGGGAATGGCCAAGCGGATAGGTTGCTGCAGGGCAGCTATGAAAGGGGATGAGTTGCCGCAGTGGGCACGCTGGTAAAAGTAGGCATCCATCACATCGCTGTGACCGTGCGAACCGCCGGACGCTAATCGCACTTTGGGAGAACCACCATGGTGTGGCGTAGCCTTAAAGGTTCTGGCTACCTGGGGGTGCTGTCAACGACAGCGCTTTGCCCGATCTTTTCTACGCCTGTGGATAATTCGGGTCAAGGCTCGGGTTTTCGGGAGTTCTGCGGCTGTGGATGAAATTATCCACCGGTGGAAATCAGTGGTTTTCCACAGACAGTTGCGTGGGCTTTAGATTTTTTAAGTGAGGTCCATCCAAGCAGGGCGGCTTTGCAGCCCTGTTTGGATGGACCCGCGTGGACAAGCGGATCATCGAGATTTCGAGACCGTACGCTTACTTTGCTGCGCCGCGATTAGCTTTTGGCCGTGTGATGTTCGTGCAAAGTCGTGAGGAGTGACATCCTCCTGCTAATTGGTGACTGGGAATCGGCTCCACCAGTTGGTGATCAGTCTCCGCTCGTCGAGTTGCGTGCGACTATGGAAGACTGAGTACAATCCCCGCACGTATGTCTTTTCTTCGACCTTTTGCAGCTACGTGAAGCAGGCTGATCATTTAGGAAGTCTTTGATGTCACTCAATCCCCACACTCTTGAAGACCTGCCCTCGCTGGTTGAATCTGTCGAGCTCGAATGCAAGCTCGCTCAGGGGCAGGATGGGAAGGGAGAGTTGCCTAAGGATTTCTGGTTAACCTACTCCGCTTTTGCTAACACTCAGGGTGGGGTAGTACTGCTTGGCGTGCGCGAGAAGGATGGGCGGTTCAGCGTTGCAGGCCTATCAAATATCGAGAAAGTACGTACTGACCTGTTCAATACCCTCAACAATCCGGCCAAGGTCAGTGTCAATCTGCTGACTGACCGGGAGGTGGTCGTCAGAGAGCTGGAGGGCAAGCAGGTACTTGAAGTGAAAATCCCGGCGGCTTCGCGTAAGCAGAAGCCGGTATTTCTCAATGGTCAGCCGCTAGGTAACACTTATCGTCGATTACATGAGGGTGATCGGCGTTGCTCTGAGGAAGATGTTCGCCGCATGTTCGCAGAGCAAGTGGAGGACTGTCGGGACGAGCGGATTTTGCCAAATTACGACTTCGCAGACATCGATCCGGACAGTCTGCGTATCTACCGCCAGATGCTTAGCGACATAAAGCCAGGCCATCCAGCGCTGGAGCACCAAGGGATTGAGTTTCTCCGACAGATAGGCGGCTGGCGAAAGGACCGAGCGAACGGAGTCGAAGGGCTGACTCTGGCAGGTTTACTAATGTTCGGACGCTGGCTTTCGATCCAAGAGAGTGTGCCGCATTACTTTGTGGACTATCAGGAGCGGCCGTACGCCAAAACAGAACTACGTTGGGTGGATAGGCTCGTCCCTGATGGAACCTGGTCAGGAAATCTGTTTGATTTCTACCGGCGGGTTTATCGCAAGTTGGTTGAGGACTTAAAGGTACCGTTCGCTCTCAAAGGTGATCAGCGCCAGGATGACACACCGGTACATGAAGCTCTGCGCGAGGCTTTGGTTAATACCTTGGTCCATGCCGACTATACCGGGCGGGTTTCTGTGTTAGTCGTGAAGCGTCCTGACTTGTTTGGCTTTCGCAATCCTGGCGGCTTACGTTTACCCCTTGAGCAGGTGTTGCAAGGTGGTACCAGCGATTGCCGGAACAGGCTAATGCACCAAATGTTTCTTCTTATCGGCCTTGGCGAGCGTGGTGGTTCTGGGGTTCCAAAAATCTACAGCGGGTGGCGCAGCCAGCATTGGCGACCGCCAGCCCTTTATGAAAAGCCCGAGCCCGAGCAAACCCTGCTTGAGCTTCGCATGTTGGACTTGCTTCCAGAAGGGGTGGTGGAGCAGTTACGAGAGCGATTTGGGGTTCGTTTCGAGAGCTTGGAACATACTGCCAGGTTGATTTTGGCCACGGCCGCGATTGAGCGGGTGGTCAGCCATAATCGTCTCCTTGAGATTTGTGATACCCATGCTCATGACTTGAGCCAACTGCTTGCGCGGTTGGTACGCGAGGGATTCCTTGTGCCCGACGGGCGCTCACGGGGCATGATTTATCACCTGCCGGGTGAGCAACTGCCTACGCCGGAGCAAGTGTTCGCAGGTCCGCTGCAGAGCTCCGAACATTACGCCGGCAGCTCCGAACATAACGGGGCTAGCTCCGAACATAACGCAGGTAGCTCCGAACATAAGGTCGAGCTGGAAATGCAGCGAAACGATGATGGCTGCTTGTTGAGCGATCATATTGACGCGCCGCTGATCGATGCTTTGGACAGGCTTGATGCAGGGTTTCGAGAAAAGCTCGAAATACTGGCTGAGGAACCGCGCAATCGAGAGCGCATGCAAAAGGATCGTATGCAACAGGTGATTATCACCCTATGCAAGGAGCATTATCTGACGCTCAACGTGTTGGCTAATTTGGTAAAGCGCAGTCCTGATGCCCTCCGTCAGCAGTACCTGAATGGAATGGTGAAAAGTAGGCAGATTCAGTTGGCATTTCCGTCCAAGCCGACTCATGAAAGGCAGGCGTACAAAGCGCACATTGGTGGACAGGACGAGGAGTAGGTTAACGGCCTACTCCCTCGAGCGGCTTTTCGCCTTGAGCCGCGTGACGTTCGTCCCGGTCTGGTTTGCAAATTCGTGTGGAGTGACATACTCCTGCCGGTTAGCCTCCAGATACCGGCTCCACCAGTTCATGATCAGCCTGCGCTCCTCAATGAACTCGGCCTTGTGGATGTAAGCGGCGCGGACGTTGTTGCGCTCCTTGTGGCTCATCTGCCGCTCAATGGCTGTCTCCGACCACAATCCTGACTCGATCAGTGCGCTGCAGGCCATCGAACGGAACCCATGCCCGCAGATATCGGTTTTGGTGTCGTATCCCATCGTCCGAAGCGCGTTGTTCACGGTATTTTCGGACATGGGCTTCCAGGGTTTGGCATCCCCTGCGAAGACCAATGCGAATTTGCCTGTGAGTGCATGGATTTTTTCGAGTAGCGCCACTGCTTGCGGCGATAAGGGTACTAAATGGATATCCCCTGCCATCTTCGTACCCCTTGTGGAAAAGGGTACTCCTTCCAGCGCGGGGCGAGTGTCCGGTATCTCCCAGGTGCCGCGCTTGAGGTCGAACTCGCTCCAGCGTGCGAAACGCAGCTCGCTGGATCGTACAAATACATGCAGCGACAGCATCACCGTCAGACGGGTAAGTGCCCGGCCTTTGTAAGTGTCGATCCGTTCCTGTAGTTCAGGCAGTCGCGATAAGGGTAGAGCGGGGCGATGTACCACCCGCGGGGCTTTGATCGAGCCTTCGAGATCGTAAGCAGGGTTTATGGTGATAAGCCGGAGGCGCTTTGCCTCGCGCATGATGCTCTGCAGGTAGTTTTGTACCCTTAAAGCAACGTCTATCGTTCCGCGCTTCTTGATCTCTTCCAAGGGTTGCATAAGGTCATGAGTGTCGAGGTCGACAATGGCGCGGGTGCCGATCAGCGGGAAAACGTGGGTTTTGAGGCGGCTCATCACAGTCTTGGAGTGGCCTGGTGCCCACTTGGCCGACATTTCCGTGTGCCAGTCCAGCGCAACGCTTTCAAAGGTTCTGCCTTTGATCACGGCTTCCGCCTTGGCTTGGTGCTTGGTCTCTATGGGATCAATGCCATCCGCCAGCATTCGCTTGACCTCCAAGCGCTTGCGGCGCGCATCGGCGAGGCCAATGACGGGGTAGTTGCCGAACGAGGTCAGTCCTTCCCGTCCGTCGGGTTTGACGTAACGGAGCCGCCAGCCTTTGCGGCCATTGGGTTGGACTAGGAGGTAGAGGCCATCGCCGTCGAAAAGCTTGTAGGCGCGGTCTGTAGGTTTTGCCAAGCGGCAAGCTGCGTCGGAGAGCGGAGCTGTGGTGCGCGACATAAGGGTACTCCCTTTTATCGAAGTGACCTATATCCCAAACTCTACCCTTAAAACGGTTGGAATCCACTAGTTTCTGACGGAAACCGATGGAACGCCAAAACGAAAAAACCCGCCGGAAGGCGGGTTTTTCGGGGGTTTCAGAGATTTTGAAAGCCTTCTCTGGAACCTTGTATGGTGCCGGCACCAGGAATCGAACCCGGGACCTACTGATTACAAGTCAGTTGCTCTACCATCTGAGCTATACCGGCGTGTCAGGGCGACGATTATAGCGATTGGAGAGGTTCTGTAAACCCCTGAATTCTGACTATTTTTGGATTTGCTTCCATCGTCGATGTCGGGCGCTCCATAGGGGTAATCGAGCGCTGGAAAATCCAGGTCGAAAACCTGCGACCGGCACCTCACGAGTTCCCCAGCATTTTCTGCACAAGCACCTCTATTTCGGCAGTTATGTCCTTTTGATCGGATGCTTATGCACAACGGGATTTGCATTGCACGGGCTATATGACGAATTTGTGGATCCGTTCTCATCAGCACGCAAATCACTGTTTTACGGGTTTTTTATTCAAGTGTACGAAAACTGAACAGTATCGTTCCACCCCTGAAACAGCTGTAAATATTGGATCCATGATATTTTCATCAACAGAGTTATCCACAGGCTGTAGTGATTTATCCGCGTTCTGCCAGCAGCAGGAAATTGCGCGGTGTGAGCGGGGTTTCGCAGAAGGTGCCGAGACGAACTTCGTAGCCTTGATTACGCAGGAAAAGCGCCCGATCAAGCACCAGCCAAAGCTCCAGCGGGCGTCGGAAAAGTCCGCGCAGCAGCTCAAGATTGCGCACATGTGCCAAGCGCTGCCAGCCGGCGGCTTCCCGGGCTGGCCAATCCTGCGGGCCGATTGTGGATAACTCTTTGATTGAGGCCAAATGATGGCAGTAGTCGGCAAACGATTTATCGAGCCATGCGCTCGGCAGGGAAGGGGTGGGTAGATACTCGTCAACACCGCGCAGCTCTCGCTGTAACAGGTCGAACCCCAGTCGCCGGGCCATGGACATATCGCGTTGACGTCGCACGCGAGCGCCAGCGGTGACGGTTTCACTCATCGGCAGCGCGAGATCGTCGAGGGACAGCTGTAGGTCAGAGTCTTGGGCGGCCGAGGAAATCGGCGAGTAATGGGTCAGACTGATCCGGTTGTAACAGCAAGGGGCGATGGCGAGTTGCTTGCACCCCGCCGCACTGGCGAGCTGGATCAGTTGCACATGCAGATCGCCGCAGGCGTGCAGTGCAACGGGCGTATGTTCTGACTTCAATAACGAAGCCGTGTTGGCCGCGAGTACATCCTGTTCGACATGCAGCGCATGCAAATGATGACGCTGGCTGAGTGCCTGGCCGCTGGCAACCAGCGTTGGGTCGTATTCCAGGCAGGTCAGTTGTTGCCCCGTTTGCAGCAGGCGTCGCCCCAAGTGTCCTTTGCCTGAACACCAATCCAGCCAATGCCTTGGCGCTTCGGCAAACTGCAAGCGACTGGCGAAGGCTTCGATCTGCTGCCACTTGCGGCCCGGAACATCGACGTTCAGTCGATGACCCGCGGCTTCCAGTGCATGAACGGGCAATTCATCCACAGCGCTCAGGGCAAGGGATATCTGCGCCAGGGTCGCAAATGGCTCTGGCGCATCAAGCAGGCAAGGTTGGTTATGACTGTTTTCCGCATCCTCCAGCGAGCGCCCGCGTAGCCAACCGGCCAACTCGGGGTAGGAGGTTTCCCAGGGAAGATGCAGATAAGTGAACGGCCGCGGCTTCCACAGCGCCTGATGCTCTATCAGAAAAGCATCCAGCGCGGTGAAGCGGGCGAGCAGGTCCTCGCCCGTCAGCACGTGGGAATCAACGCCCTTGGCAGGCATCGACGCGCAGCCAGCGCTCCAGCAGCTTGAAGCCGCGCACGAGCACATAAGCCATCAGCAGGTAGAACATGCCGGCGGCGAAGAAGATCTCCACGGGCAGGTAGGTCCGGGCAATGATGGTGCGGGCCATGCCGGTCAGTTCCAGCAAGGTCACGGTGCTGGCCAGGGCGCTGGCCTTGAGCATCAGGATCACTTCGTTGCTGTAGGCCGGCAGGCCGATGCGCGCCGCACGGGGCAGGATGATGTAGAACAGCGCTTTGGGTTTGGACATGCCCAAGGCTCGCGCTGCTTCGATCTCGCCCGGTGGAATCGCCTGAATGGCGCCGCGCAGGATCTCGGCGATGTAGGCCGCGGTGTGCAGGGTCATGGTCGCCGTGGCGCACCAGAACGGATCGCGCAGGTAAGGCCACATCGAACTGTTGCGGATCACGTCGAACTGCGCCAGGCCGTAGTAGACCAGGAACAGCTGAACCAGCAACGGCGTGCCACGGAAAAAGAAGATGTAGCCGTAGGGAAATGCGCGCACCCACCACAGGCGCGACGAGCGAGCGATACCCAGCGGAATTGCCAGCAGCAGGCCAGCGATAACGGCAATGGCGACAAGCTCCAGGGTCAGGGTCGCGCCCTGGGCCAGTTTCGGTAGCCACTTGATGATGACTTCCCAGTTCATTGGGTGCTCCTCGCGAAGCCGCGAGCGGCGCGTTTTTCCAGGAAGTGCATGCCGGTCATGGCTAGAACGGTCAGGCCCAGATACATGAACGCGGCCACCATATAGAAGGTGAACGGCTGCTTGGACACGGTCACGCCGATTTGCGCGTGACGCATGATTTCTTCCAGGCCGATCACCGACACCAGCGCGGTGTCCTTCATCAGGATCATGAACAGGTTGCCCAGGCCGGGCAGGGCGATACGCCACATCTGCGGCATGATCAACCTGGTGAAGATGCGCCACTTCGACAGGCCCAGGGCCACGCCGGCCTCACGATGGCCTTTGGGAATGGCGAGGATCGCGCCACGAAACACTTCCGTGGCGTAGGCGCCGAAGCACAGGCCGAGCGCGATCACGCCGGCGGCGAAGGCGTTGAGTTCCAGGTCGGGATTGCCGAAGAACTCACCCAGGGCGCGCATCAGGTTGACCGTACCGAAGTAGATCAACAGTACCCAGAGCAATTCCGGGATGCCGCGCACCAGGGTCGAATAAGTGCCGCCAAGCCATTGCAGCGGCTTGTATGGGGAAGTCTTGGCCAAGGCGCCGAGCAGACCGAGCACCAGCCCCAGGCACAAGGCCGAGAGTGCCAGTTTCACAGTCATCAGCGCGCCAGCGGCGAGCGCCGGGCCGAATCCGTAGAGGTCGATAATCATGGATTTCTTTTCAAATCGCGGCAGGCAAGGCCGAGAACCGGCGCCCTCAGGCGCCGGCCAGGCAGGTCAGTATCAATAGATGCTGAACGGGAAGTACTTGTCGTTGATCTTCTTGTAGGTGCCGTCAGCAACGATTTCTTTCAGCGCGACGTTCAGCTTCTCGCGGATAGGATCGTTTTTACGAACGGCGATACCGATCTTGTCGCTTTCTTCTACCGGGTCACCCTTGAATTCATAGGATTTGCCGGCGTCGCTTTTCAGCCACTCATAGTTGACGTACTTGTCGGCCAGGATGCCGTCCAGGCGACCGGAAGTCAGGTCGAGGTAGGCGTTTTCCTGGGTGTCGTAGAGCTTGATGGTGATGTCGTCACCAATGTTGTCTTCCAGCCAGGTACCCGCCAGGGTTGCGCGCTGGGCGCCGATCACTTTGCCTTTCAGGGAAGCCTTGTCGGTTTTGAAGTCGACGGTCTTCGGCGCAATGAATTGCAGCTTGTTGGAGTAGTACGGTTCGGTGAAGTCCACCGCTTGCTTGCGCTCGTCGGTGATCGACATCGAGGAAATCAGGAAGTCGAACTTCTTGGCGTTCAGGGCGGGGATGATGCCGTCCCAGTCGGACGTGACCACGGTGCACTCGACTTTCATCTTGGCGCACAGGGCGTCGCCGATTTCCTTGTCGAAGCCGACGACATTGCCACTGGCATCTTTGTTGTTGAACGGCGGGTAAGCCGCTTCGATGCCCATCTTCAGGGTTTCGGCCATGGCACCGGCGCTGAACGCCAGGGTGACGGCGGCAGCCAGGAAGACCTTTTTGTAGTTCTGCATGTGGGTAGCTCCGTTAGCGGTTGCTGGACATGAATTGTTTGCAGCGCGCCGAAAGCGGGTTTTCAAACACCTGCTGTGGCGATCCTTGCTCTTCTACCAGGCCCTGGTGGAGGAACACCACTTCGCTGGAAACCTGACGGGCAAAACCCATTTCATGGGTGACCAGCAGCATGGTGCGGCCTTCTTCTGCCAGTGCGCGGATGACATTAAGTACTTCCTGGACCATTTCCGGGTCAAGCGCCGAGGTGGGCTCGTCGAACAGGATGACCTTGGGCTGCATGGCCAGCGTGCGGGCGATGGCGGCGCGTTGTTGCTGTCCACCGGACAACTGCGCCGGGTAAGCATGGCGCTTGTCGGCGATGCCGACCTTGGCCAGCAAGGCTTCGGCGACTTCGATGGCTTCTGCCTTGCTCTGGCCGAGCACGCGGCGCGGGGCTTCGATGATGTTGTCGAGCACGCTCATGTGCGGCCACAGATTAAAGTTTTGAAACACAAAACCAATCTCGCTGCGCAGGCGGTTGATCTGCTTACCGTCGGCAGCAACCAGTTCGCCGTTCTTGGCGGCCTTGAGCTTGAGTTCTTCGCCGGCCACCAGGATCTGGCCCTGATGCGGGTTTTCCAGCAGGTTGATGCAACGCAGGAACGTGGACTTGCCGGAGCCGGAGGAGCCGAGGATCGAGATCACGTCGCCGTCGCGGGCGGTCAGCGAGATGCCTTTTAGCACCTCCAGCGAGCCGTAGCGTTTGTGCAAGTTGCGGATTTCAAGCGCGGGCGTGGCCTCAGCCATGTGCGTTCCTCATTGTGTATTCGCTCCTGCTGTTGGTGGCCTTCCTGGCGAGGCGGCCAACCTAGCATAGCGTTTCAAAGGCAGCCAACAGCGCTACGGGCAGTAAACGGGTGGCATGTGGCAGGTTGTCGCATCGGCACAGCAGACTGTCGCCCCATCAACAACCGAACAGCCGTTTGAACCCTTCTTTCAGGTAAAGCGCGGTGGCTGTCGCGTAAAAAAGGGCGCGATGTTGCCAGCTTTGGCGGGGGGTGTGAAGCGCTAACCCGGCCAAACGTTGTTGATCTGCACTTTTATTGTGCATTGAGCCATTAGCGGGTGTGTTTCCGGAGCGCTGTTTCGTCTTTTAAGTGAGTCGCAGGGTAACGTTCTGGCAAAGTGCTATTACTTTCAATGACTTGCGATGACTGTCCGGTCAGGTCCCAAGTCGCCGAACTAGAGGGTTTTGAAACATTTTGGCGTAATTATTGCGTGCAGATTCCGGAACGCCCCGTTGGTTTCTTTTTACAGAAGAGATTTCCAGGCGGGATGCATGCATTCGCTTTTCCTTACAAAGGTAGTTTCAATGAGCAGTACCCAAAGCTCTAACGGCCTCGAACAGGGGCTCAAACCGCGTCATGTGACCATGCTGTCGATCGCCGGGGTTATCGGCGCCGGCCTGTTCGTTGGCTCGGGCCACGCCATCGCTGCAGCAGGCCCGGCTGTGCTGTTGGCCTACGCGGCCGCCGGTATGCTGGTGGTGTTGGTGATGCGCATGCTCGGTGAAATGGCTGTTGCCTCACCGGACACTGGCTCCTTCTCTACTTATGCCGATCGGGCGATCGGTCACTGGGCCGGTTTCACCATCGGCTGGTTGTACTGGTGGTTCTGGGTTCTGGTGATCCCGCTGGAGGCCAACGCCGCCGCGACTATCCTGCACGCCTGGTTCCCGGGTGTGGACATCTGGGCTTTCGCGCTGGTCATCACGATGCTGCTGACCGTGACCAACCTGTTTAGCGTGAAGAACTACGGTGAGTTCGAGTTCTGGTTCGCCCTGATCAAAGTATTGGCGATCATTGGCTTTATTATTCTCGGCTTGGCAGCGATCTTTGGCTTCCTGCCGAACAGTCAGGTCAGCGGCGTTTCGCATTTGTTCGATACCCAAGGCTTCCTGCCAAACGGCATGGGCGCGGTGCTGGGTGCCATTCTGACCACCATGTTCTCCTTCATGGGTACCGAAATCGTGACCATTGCGGCCGCGGAATCGAAAGACCCAGGCAAGCAAATTTCCAAGGCCACCAACTCGGTGATCTGGCGGATCGGCTTGTTCTACCTCGTATCGATCTTCATCGTTGTGGCCCTGGTGCCATGGAACGACCCGATTCTGGCCAGCGTCGGTTCTTACCAGACCGTACTTGATCGCATGGGCATCCCGAACGCCAAGATGATCGTCGATATTGTGGTGCTGGTTGCTGTGACCAGCTGCCTGAACTCGGCGCTCTACACCTCGTCGCGCATGCTGTTCTCCCTGGGCAAACGCGGTGATGCACCGGCGATGTCCACGCGCACCAATAAAAGCGGTACGCCGTACTGGGCCGTGATGTTGTCCACTGGCGCGGCGTTCCTGGCCACATTCGCCAACTACGTGGCCCCGGCTGCGGTGTTCGAGTTCCTGCTGGCCAGCTCCGGTGCCATTGCACTGCTGGTGTATCTGGTGATCGCGATCTCGCAACTGCGCATGCGCAAACAACGCATGGCTCGCGGTGAAAAAATCGTCTTCAGCATGTGGCTGTTCCCGGGCCTGACCTACGCGGTAATTGTCTTCATCGTCGCGGCCCTGACCATCATGCTGTTCCAGGATGCCCACCGTGTGGAAATCATCGCCACAGGGTTGTTGAGCCTGATGGTGGTGGCTGCCGGCTTGCTGGTGGCCCGCCGTCGTCGCAATGAGAAACTGGTCGCGGCAGTCGCGCACTAAGTACTCTGGCTGAAATAAAAACGGCCGCTGTCAGTGATGACAAGCGGCCGTTTTTATTTCAGAAAGCATGCTCAGTCAGCCGGTGGTAACCCAGTCTTCCACCCGTATTCCCGGCACTCGCTCAAACTCTCTTACATTATTTGTCACGACAATGAACCCGCGTGAACGCGCATGTCCGGCAATCATGTGGTCATAAGGCCCGATGGGCGTGCCGTTCTTGGCCAGTTCGGCTCGAATCATTCCCGTATGCGCCGCGGCATCATTATCAAAAGGCAGGACCTCAAGTCGAGCTGCAAACCCTTCTATGACCGCCAGGTTTCTTTCCGGGGCAGCAGATTTTTCTGCGCCGTATATCAACTCCATCAACGTGACGGCGCTGATACAGAGCTGGCCGTGATGGCGGTTGAATGCCTCGCGCACGGTTTGAGGTTTGTTCTTGATGGTAAAGATGCAGATGTTTGTATCGAGCATGTACTTGATCATCAGAACGACTCGCGCTCCTGGTCGGCAGGTTGCTCACGGTCAGTCATGAAGTCTGTCGTAACACTGTCGCCGTCGAACCAACTGTCCCAGCTTTCACCGGCAGGAGTGATGATACGGGTTCTGCCGATGGCGACCACATCGACGCGTTTCACATCGCTCGGCATTGCTACGGCCTTAGGCAGGCGAACAGCCTGGCTTCGGTTACTCATGAAAAGGGTGGTTTGTTCCATTACGGACCTCCAGCGCTGATGCTGTCGCTATGTGGCCCAGAATAAGATCCAGGTGGGATATGTCAATGGGATATACGTGCATTCGGACCAAGGGTCGCGATTGGTCTGGCTCCAACTAAAACGGCCGCTGTCAGTGATGACAAGCGGCCGTTTTGTTTGCCGAAGCCAAGTGGTTACTCGGCTTTTTCTTCCGGCGCATCCAGAGACTGGGTGTAGGCGTCCAGGGCATCGCCGAAGTCGGTGATGAATTGCGGCTCGCTGAGCCAGGCCTGGGCGGTTTCTCGGTCCATGCCATCGGCCCACATGCGGTAGTCGATCAGCATGTCGGCAGCCAGGTGGGTGGCGGCCATGCCTTCGTCGTCGGCGTTTTCCATGTCCAGCAGTTCTGGATGGTCGATGATGATAACGGCGAGGTTCGTCAGCAAGACCGAGAGCATTTCGCTGCGGCTGACGGCTTCCGCGTCGCGCATTTTGCTGAACATCGCCAGGGTGTACTCAGGGATCGGCTCGCCGAAATCGGGCAGATCCTGATCTACAATCGATTTTCTGCCGACCATGCGGATCTGCTTGGCTTTGGCTTTTGCACGCTTGGCGCGTTTCTGTTGCTTGTTCAGGGAGGCCATGGGAACTCAGTTCGGTTTCTGTTGGTTTTGGGCTGCGATGACTTCGGACGCCGTTACGTAGTCAGTCTGGAAGGCCGGGGACTCGATCCACGCCAGGGCGCTGGCTTCATCCGCTTCGGTAGACCATTGGCGATACTCGATCAGTGCAGCGATGATGAAGTCTGTCGCTGTTTCTTCGCCCTCCTGCTCCAGCACCAGTGCGAGCAGCGGGTGTTCAAGAAAGGCTGCACACATTGCTTGTTGGCTGATCTTTTGTGCATCGATCATTTCTTTGAACAGGTCGGTCAGGTCCACCGATTCGAAATCGATGCGATCGTCGTTCGGGTCCAGCTCGACCGGCGCGGCGGCGCGTTGGGTGCGGTTCTGCTTGGCCTTGGCCTTGGCGCGAGAGGCGCGTTTTTGCTGCTTGTTGGCGGAGGCCATGGTCGTCGTTCCGTAATTCGTTGAAAGGGCAGTGGCTCAGTTGCGCGGGACTGTCCGCCCGGGTGTATCGGGGGCCAGTTCGCCGGTTTGCAGCCAGGACAATGCAATGGGCCATAGTGTGGCTTGGTATGCGCTGCGAAAAAAGGCGAAATGTCCAACTTCTGTCTCGCCGATGTCTTCGGGGGTGATGCGCAGGTGGGTATTGTCGCTGCCGGTAAAGTAGGCAAGCAGGCGTTCGATGGCCGGAATGGTGCCGTAAGGGTCGTCGCTGATGCTGATCGCGAGGATTTGCGCGTTGACGGTTGCGAAGGGCAGGCGCCCTTTGGCGGCGTTGATTGCATGGCCGCTGGGGCGAGTTTCGAAACGGGCAGTCGGCGTGCTCCAGTCACGGACAACGCCGGCGGGCGTATCTTCCAGCCAGCCGAAGCGCTTGCCGGGAAAGTAACCGCAAATCATCGTCACCAGCGGCATCACCACATGCCATTTGCCGAACATCCGCCAGCGGTGGGCCGGCGCATAATCGCGCCAGTAAGCGAACTGCGCGCCAACGGTCACCAGTCGCCGGATAAGGTGACCTGAGGCTCCCAGGCCCGCTGCACAGCCGCCAAAGCTGTGGCCGACCACATCGACAGGCTGACCGGGGAATTCACGCTGTGCGCGTTTGAGCATCGCCTCGAAATCCAACGCTCCCCAATCGGTCCATGTAGCCTCAAGCCCCTTGAGCGATGCCGGACGCGATTCGCCGATGCCGCGGTAGTCGTAGGTGATGACGTCGAAGCCGTTAGCGAACAGGTAGTCGGCGAAACGTGAGTAATGGCGGCAGCGGACGGAGGTGGCGGCGTTGATGATGACGACTGGGCGGGAGGTGTCCCGTGCAACGCGTCGCCAAGTGAAACCGCCAAGGATGAAGCCGTCGGCGGCAGGTTGCTTGAAGGGCTCGGCAATTGCGTCTGTTGTCAGCGGCAGTTCGATTTGAGTGGGAGCCAGAAAGGGCATGTCCTGCAAGTTCATTGGCTTCGGAC
The DNA here is from genome assembly GCF_054070755.1 of Pseudomonas sp. SDO5591_S426. Lineage (NCBI taxonomy): Bacteria > Pseudomonadati > Pseudomonadota > Gammaproteobacteria > Pseudomonadales > Pseudomonadaceae > Pseudomonas > Pseudomonas sp. SDO5591_S426. The sequence goes on from NZ_JBSVXD010000023.1 coordinate 29,261, forward strand.
CTTTGCGGGGAGATGCCAAAGATAGTCTTGCCACTGCATATGGACAATCCGTCGTTACTATCACGAAATTTGATTGAGTCGCTGATCAAGCACTGCTCGCTCGTCGACGATGCAGGGTGCAGCTGAGAAAACAGCAGAAAATTCCGCGTTTGCCGGCAGGACCGCGCTGATGGCAGGTCAGGTTTCAGGCGTTATTCGTGTAGTACTTTTCGCATTCAGCCCAAGTTCAAATCGATCTAAAACCCCACCACTCCTCGGGAAATCAAAATTCAAGTAACGATTAGGTTCTGTAGAGCCCGGGAGTCGTCATCATGAAGTACGTCCATTCACTGATGTTGCCCCTCGCCACAGTCGGCGTTTTGCTGTTCCCCACCCTACTGACAGCTACCAGTATTGAGCCTGTCGACAGCTCGGGTGTGCAGGTTCAGAGGCAGGAGCAGAACGGGATTGCTTACTTGTCCGGGGGGATTGGCGAGGATGAATCCAGAGCTATTCAACAAGCCACGGGCTACAACTTGCACATGACGTTCTCTGTCGGTCCGGAAAACAAATACATTCCCGATGTGGATGTACTTGTTCAGAAAGCGCCGGGGCAGACGGTGTTGACGTTGAGTCAGGCTGGTCCGCTGGTTTATGTGCAGTTGCCTGCCGGCAAATACACAGTCGTTGCCACGCGCAATGGCGAGGAACGGCGTGATACGGCGGATATCGGCAGCGGGGCGGCGCGCAATCTCGTCTTCCATTGGAACGGTGACGAGTAAATGCAGCGGCTAGAGCAGGAGGAAAGTCTCCCCCTGCTCTCGATGTCGTTCTCTGTAATCAGGCTTGCGACACCTGGCCTCTGAGAATCTGTTGCTTGCGCTGTTCTTCAGGCAGGTCGTTGATGCAGTAGTTGATGTAATACACGTTGAACAGGAATGTGTAGAAGGCGTTCATGCGCAGGTCGATCTTGTGCTCGTTGAGCGCATATTCCGAGAGCGCGCGTTTAGCCTTGTATGCCCATACGATGTACAGCACGGCGGAAGCAATGGTACAAATTCCGGATATCGAGTCAAAAAGCACATCGCCCAGATTGGCGAATGCACCACTCAAGCCAACACAAACAGCAAGCCAGATGATGTAGTTGTCGTAGACCACTCGTACCTTGGTGGTTTCACTGATGATCTGGTTATTTCTGTACATCCACAAAATAAGATAAATGCCCGCAGTGGCGACCGACAACAGAAACATATTCAGTGTTTTCGTATCGATTTTATCTTTCAGCTCATTGATTGTTGACATAACTCTTCCATGTCCTGTGATTTTGGGGGTGTGTGGCGTTACAACGAGTTGTGGTTAACGCAAGGGAGGGTGTGGCGGGGGAGGCTATCCATGCGTTGTTGTCTGTCCTTTTTTCTGCGTGGTCCAACTGCGGATTGGGCAGTGGATTGCATCTGTTCAACTCGGCCGTTTTCCGTGGCGTACGTTGAATTTGTGGCACAACGCTACTACAGCTGCGTGATGGTGACGAGTATTGTTTTTTGCAGAGGTTTATTCACGCACAGAAGCCCTCCGGTTTTGCAATTTAGAGGGCTCTGGTATCTGAGGCGTGGAGTGGGTGTATCGTCAGGCGCCGAGCAAGGTCGTTACCGACGTGGCGATCACAAGGATGCCAATGTCTTGATGACTGCAACGCGTAAAGGGTTGGTTTCTACACTCAGCAGCTTGATGGCCAAGGCGCAGCAGACCACGATCAACATGGGTTTGATCAATCGTGGTCCGACCCGAACAGCTGCTCGTGCGCCCAACTGGGCGCCTAGGAAGGCCGCTAAAGCCATGGCTATAGCTACCGGCCAGATAATCACACCTTTGGTGATAAAGACCGACAGAGCACCGAGATTGCAGGAGGCGTTGGCCAGTTTGGTAAAACTCATGGCCCGCATCATGCCCAGGCCGCAGAGAAGTACAAATCCGACAATCAAGAAAGACCCCACACCGGGACCAAAAATACCGTCGTAAAAGCCCAGGATCGGCGCAACGGTAAATGAAAAAAGCAGGATGCTGATTCTCCTGCGTCGATCTTCATTGGCCAGCTTTGGAGACAGTGCAAAATAGATGGCCACCAGCATCAGCATGATAGGCACACACACTTCCAGATAGCGCTTATCAATAGAGCTGACCAGCAAGGCACCACTGGCACCGCCAATAAACCCGCAGATAACCAGGAAACGGCCTTCGCGCCACTCGATCATTCCTTTGCGAGCAAAGGTAGCGGTTGCCGAAATGGTTGCCGAAGCGGCCTGGAACTTGTTTGTTGCAATGGCACTGATCGGATCTACACCCGCTAGAAACAACGCAGGCAAGGTGATCAAGCCGCCACCACCGGCAATCGCATCAAAAAAGCCGGCGCAAAAAGCGACGAGCGCCAGCATGCCGATTACATCCCACGACATTGGATTCTCTCTTTTTAGTTATTGGCGAGTAATTACATGGCTGGCTGTTCAACAGCCGGAACACTTGGAAGGTCAGCCTTGCAGCAGTAGCGGGTCCTCTGAAATAACGACAGAGGAAGCAAATTTAGAAAGACCGAAAATACGAATCAGCACCCGTCTGTTGTCTTTGATCACATCGCGGCAGTGCAGGGCCCGGATGTTATTGATGGCCATCGCCGATTCCTGGGTCAGTGTGTACTCAGCGGGAGTTGCTTCGCCGACACCTTGGCATAGAGCGCGGTAAGCTTCTTTGACGACGCTTGAGACGTTGCTATTGACCGAAAAACGATAGGAATTAAAGCGGGCTGCGAATCCTACCTTGTCGTCGAATTCCAGAATCGAAACGTTGCGCCCACCTTCCCCTTTGCCACCTACAAAGGAGTCGCTACGAGTGAATTGGAAGTTATCCGTTGTTAAAGCAAGGCAGTTGGTGACGCCAATTTTTTCAAGTATGGGAGGGAGTGGAATGACCCGTGTGGGTTCCAGGCTCGGGTTCCACAAGGCAGAAAGTATGAGCGACGAGGGTGAGGGTGAGTGTCCGTCTTTCGCACTCACTGCGCACCAGTAGGGCGCCTCGGTATGCGGGCCAAGTGCGAGACCGGAATGGGAACTCAGTTCTTTGAATTCCGGCTCGGCATTGATTTTGATGAGTCCGCCACCTTTGAAGTTGGCCACTAATCGAACCAGTTTTCCTTCGTTGTCCATGTCATAGGCAAAGGCACTGTTATCCACGAGTTTCAACAAGATCTGATTGCGTGCCGCCAGGCAAAGGACGTCGTGGCGATTTTCCATGGATGTGAGATCAGGCAGCTCATCTGGAGGGCTGGCATCGGTGATTTTTTGTAGCCCTTCAAAGATCAATGCGGAAAAAAGGCCATCTGAGTAGGTACTCAGCAATTCGCATTGGTGTTTCGAAAACGACTGTTTTAATTCGGTGGCGGCCTGTGAGGCTTTGGATTTGGCTCCTGGTGCCTGCGGCCCGCCGATGGCGGCCAGTTCTTCGGCGAACTTGTGAAGCAATACTGATTGCCGAACATCAAAGTTGAAAATTCTGATCTCTTGCTCAGTAAAAAACTCTGCGGTTTCGCCGTCTGATTGAATGGCGTCGGTCATTGCCTACATCCCTGTTGTGAATCTGCTCCCGGTTATGCGGCAGCTCCTTCTCCGATTCTGCTTAATCCGCTGATCAGCGTATGTCATCCATTTCCGTTAAAGCATGCAGAGCGTTCTGATAGATCTGAGAGAACTTGATGCTGTGGCAATAGGAGTGGGGAAGGAGACTGCATCTGGCGCGTAGCTGGTCTGGAACAGAGCCTCATCAAATCGCAGGCATAAAAAAACCCTGAATCTTGCGATTCAGGGTTTTCGGTATTTGGTGCCCAGAGACGGAATCGAACCGCCGACACGGGGATTTTCAATCCCCTGCTCTACCGACTGAGCTATCTGGGCAACGGGGCGCATTAAAAGGGTTTTTCGGATTTACGTCAACGACTTTTTTAAAATTTCTTAAATTAATTCCGTCGCTTACGAAATCGAGGGGTTATTCCGACGGCGGCACGTAGCCTTCGGCCTTGGCGTATTCCTCGCCGGAAAAGAACTTGTCCATCTCGCCCTGAAGATATTTGCGGTCTTCGGCGTTCATCATGTTCAGGCGTTTTTCGTTGATCAGCAGGGTCTGGTGCTTCTGCCAGTCGGCCCAGGCCTTTTGCGAGACGTGGTCGAAAATATCCTGGCCTTTGGCGCCCGGGAACGGAGCGCGTTCCAGGCCTGGCAATTCTTCTTTGTACTTGCGGCACATGATGGTGCGGGTCATGACGACTCTCCTGCGTTCAATACGGCGGCCGCGCGTTCGAGCAAGGTTTTGACCGGGGCGGCAAGGCCCAGGCGCGGCGGGGTGGCGAGGTTATACCAGAGCCAGTCGGCCTCGGCCACGTGATGGCCGGCCTCCTGGACCTGAACCAGCCAGGGTTCGATGGATAACTGAAAATGGCTGAAGGTGTGCACCAGGCTCGGCAACGCCTGTTGCGCGCCCAGTTCCAGTGAGTGCTGAGTCGCCAGATGCTGCAGGTCATCGAGGTCATCGAGTTCCGGCAGGCTCCAAAGACCGCCCCACAAGCCCGTAGAAGGGCGACGGTAAAGCAGAATCGCCCCTTCACCGTTGGCGAGCATCGGCATCAACGTACGTTTTTGCGGAATGGCTTTGCGCGGCTTGGGGATCGGGTAACGGGTTTCCAGGCCAAGCATGTGGGCTTCGCAACCCCGTTCCAGCGGGCAAAGCAGGCAACTCGGTTTGCTGCGGGTACAGAGCGTCGCGCCCAGGTCCATCATCGCCTGGGTGTAGGCGTTGACCCGATCATGCGGCGTGAAGCGCTCAGCATTCGCCCAGAGCTGTTTGGCGACCTTCGGCTCGCCGGGATAACCCTCTTGCGCGGTAAAGCGCGCCAGCACGCGTTTGACGTTGCCGTCGAGGATCGGCGCGCGCAGGCCCATGCTGATGCTGGCGATCGCGCCGGCGGTGGACAGGCCGATGCCGGGCAGGTCAGTGAGTTTTTCCACGTCCCGGGGAAACTCGCCGCCGTACTGCTCGACGACGATCTTCGCGGTCTTCTGCAGATTGCGCGCACGGGTGTAGTAACCCAGCCCCGTCCACAGATGAAGTACTTCGTCTTCCGGCGCAGCAGCCAAGGCTTCGACCGTCGGCAGCGAGGCCATGAAGCGGTCGAAGTAATTCAGCACGGTGCTGACCTGAGTCTGCTGCAACATGATTTCCGAGACCCATACCCGATACGGGTTGATGTCCTGTTGCCAGGGTAAATCGTGGCGGCCGTGGCGATCGAACCAGTCCAGCACCGCCGTTGAAAACTGCTCGGCTCTCATCGCTTGAACAGCCCCTTGAGCGCGTCTTTGAGTTCCGGGCTGACCTTGTCGCCCAGTTTCTCGTCGATCTTTTCGCTGATCCGTTCGCCCGCCAGTTTGCTGGCGACCTGACCCATGCGCTCGTTATCCAGGCGACAGGCCTTGGCGCCCAACTCCAGCGGGCCACGGCAACGCAGTGGCCACTCGATGCCGACAAACCTGTCGCCGACCTGGCAGGCCGGGTCCGGCATGGCGCTCGTATCGCCTTCGACGATGATGCCCACGCGATAGTCCATGCCCAGCACCCGCAGGTCGACATCACCGTCGCCGTTGACGGTCATGCCCGGGATGCGCACTTTCAGGTCCGGGTTGCTGGCCACGCCATTGCGGAAATTCAGGTTGCCCTTGAGTTCCTGGAACGGTGTGTCCTTGCCCCGTGGCTCGCCGCTGAGACTTTTACGGTTGAGTGTGGCGATGCCTTTGCACAGCTGTTGTTCAAGGTTGGCGTTCAGTAGCACGCCATTGTTGATGACAAAACTGGCGTTGCCGTTGAGGGTTTCGATCAGCGCTTTCTGGCTGTTGCCGGTACCGGTCAGGGTGCTGTTGAGCGTGACCAGACCTTTGACGGGTGGTTCTTTGCCCTGGCTTTCGAGGATTTTTTCCGCAGGTACGCGGCTGATCTGCGTCTGCATGTTCAGCACTGGCGCTTGCTGGCGCACATCGAGGGTGCCCTTGGCTTCGAAGTTACCTTCGTAGAGATCGCCGCGCAGGCTCGCCAGCGTCAGCAATCCGCCCTGGCCATTGGCCTTGAGTACCGCGTTATGGATCGGCAGTTTTTCCAGGGTCAACTGGCCGAAGGTCAGGTCAGCGTCCACATCCAGCTTGCTCAGGCGTTCCACCGGCAACAGGCGTTCGTTGCTCCACGCTTCTTTGGTCGGGGATTGCGGCAGCGGTGTGCTGCCGGCGCCGGCCATGGCATCGGCTTCGGTGCTGGCGACTTCGGCCTGACGCACTTGTTTGGCGCTGTTGGCTTCGGCTGATTTCGGCGCGAGGTAACGGTCGACGTTGAAGGTATCTGCCTTGAGGGTTGCTCGCAGCGATTGCTTGGCAAAGTCCTCGACGGCGATGCGACCGCTGAACGTGCTGTCATCGAGTTTCAGGTTGATGTCATCCAGCGTGAGGCTGGTGGGCGTACCGGTCAGCCGGGTCGCCAGTTCCACTTTGCTCAGGCTGCCTTCGGCCATGGCCGGGAGTTTCTGACCGATGCTGTCGACGAATTTCGCCAGATCGAATTGGGCAATCGACAGGCCGCCACTGACCTGTGGCGTCTTGTCGAGGTCGTTAACCTTCAGCTCACCCAGCGCACGAAGCTGGTTGGCGGAAATTTTGATGCCGGTCCATTCGGCGACGTTGGCAGCCTTGTCCAGCAGCAACTGGCCCTGTGCGGCGAAGGTCATGGTCTTGCCTTGCAATGGATCGCCAGCCACTTCACCGGACAGTTTCATGTCTTCAAGCTTGTAGCGCTGCAATGCGCGCTCGAAACGCAACTCGCCATTGAGCTCGGTGCGCACTCGCAGAACCGGCTGGTTGGTGCCGAGGAACGCGGTGAGCTTGACCGGTATGTTGGTGGAGTCATGCACCGGACCGGTGCTGAGCTGGATGCTTTCGGCGCTGAACTGCTTGCCGGTTTTTTCGTCGTTGTACTCAACGCGGGCGTTGTTGACGGTCAGGCTGTCGATGTCCAGGCGAATCGGCTGCGCCGGTTTCTCCGCTTGGGCGGTGGTTTGCGGTTCAGGTTCGCTGGTGGTTGCAGGCGGCGTGTCCGTGGTCGCAGGTTTCGGCACCTTGCCGATGTCTTCCCAGTTGCCGTGGCCGTCCTTGTCGCGGTTCAGGCGCAGGTTCAGGCCTTCGACGCGCACATCGCTCATCTGCACTTCACGGCGCAACAGCGGCAGCACGCGGACCGACAGACCGAGCATCTGCAAATCGGCGAACGGCTCGGCGGGCTTGGCCAGGGTCGCGACAGCGGCGTCGTGCAATTCCAGGCCCAGCCACGGGAACAGGCTCCAGCCGATATCGCCATTGAGCGTCAGTTCGATGTGGGCCTTGTCGCGGGCAATCTGGCGAATCTCGTCTTTGTAGTCGTTGGGATCGAAGAGGTGGGTCAGGGCAAAGCCCAGCGCCACAATGATCAGCAACAGCCCGAGAAGTACCAGACCCAGGATTTTGCCGAACGCTTTCATGGGCGAGTCCTTGTAGTTAGTCGAATTCGAAATTTAGCCGGGGAGTATAGCGCTCCAAAAGAGACGACCGGTCAGTGATCACTCGGACAGGGCATCCAGCGGCACGTTCAGGCTGGCCGCCAACGCCTGGGCCTCCAGATGACCGGCGGGCGCGAGCAGGCGCAATTCGGCGCCGGATTGCGTGGCCATGCTCTGTGCTTCTCGCACCAGGCGTTCCGCGACGCCACGACGGCGGGTGATTTTTCTTACACACAAATAAGACAGATGCCAAACGTCCGGGTGCCGTTGCAGTCGTGCCGCACCCAACAGTCGATCATTGAAGCGTCCGGCAATCAGCGAGCCGTCCCGTAAACAGGCCTCAATCAGCTGCGCAGCCCCTGTAAACGGCGTAAACAGCCACTGCGGGGCGTCATGGTAGATCTTCTGCAAATCCAGCCGATCTTGATCAGTGGCTTGGTTCAATGACTCGACAACGATGGGCATGGAGCTTCCTTCAGTAGTACGAGAACGGACAACGTAGAAAAAGGTGATATCAGTTTGGTTTTTCTGTCACGTGCAAATGGTAACCTTCACCCGTTCGTCGGTCCTTCTGCGACCTGATGTCGCACTAAAATGGAGCTTCACCCTGAAAAAACAGTCATGCGTGCGCATAAAGGCTGGGGGTGAAGAGTGGCTGGCGAACCATACTAATAATTGGGGGATACACAATGACCACGAGTATCGCGGCGGACGGCTATGCCGACCAGCCCTCGTTCCTGTCCAAGGAGCGCATCATCGCCAAGCCCGGTTTCAACCGTTGGCTGGTGCCACCGGCCGCTCTGGCCATCCACCTTTGCATCGGCATGGCCTACGGCTTCTCGGTGTTCTGGTTGCCACTGTCCAAAGCGCTGGGCATCACCAAACCGATGGCCTGCGCGCCTGACATGAGCTTCATTGCTCAAGTCTTTTCATCGCAATGCGACTGGCCGATCTCGATGCTCGGCTGGATCTACACCCTGTTCTTCATCTTCCTGGGTTGCTCGGCAGCCATCTGGGGCGGCTGGCTGGAACATGCCGGGCCACGCAAGGCCGGTGTCGTCTCGGCACTGTGCTGGTGCGGCGGTCTGCTGATTTCGGCGCTGGGCATTTACACGCACCAGATCTGGCTGATGTGGATCGGCTCCGGTGTCATCGGTGGTATCGGCCTGGGCCTGGGCTACATCTCGCCGGTGTCGACCTTGATCAAGTGGTTCCCGGACAAGCGCGGCATGGCGACCGGCATGGCGATCATGGGCTTCGGTGGTGGTGCGATGGTCGGTGCACCGCTGGCGACTGCCCTGATGAGCCACTTCGGTTCGCCAGAAGGCGTTGGCGTTTGGCAGAGCTTCGTCGCAATGGCCGCGATCTACTTTGTGTTCATGATCGGTGGCGCACTGTCCTACCGCGTGCCGCCAACCGGCTGGAAGCCTGAAGGCTGGACTGCTCCAGCGAAGAAAGCTTCGAACGCGATGATCACCAACCGTCACGTGCACGTGAATGTTGCCTGGAAAACTCCGCAGTTCCGCCTCGTTTGGCTGGTGCTGTGCCTGAACGTATCTGCGGGTATCGGCATCCTGGGCATGGCCTCGCCGCTGCTGCAGGAAGTGTTCGGCGGCAAATTGCTGGGCAATGATCTGCCGTTCGGTCAGCTGGATGCAGGTCAACTGGCCTCGATCGCTGCGATCGCTGCCGGTTTCACCGGTCTGCTGAGCCTGTTCAACATCGGTGGCCGTTTCTTCTGGGCATCGTTCTCGGACTACCTGGGCCGTAAAAACACCTACTTCGTGTTCTTCGCCCTGGGCTTTGCGCTGTACGCACTGATTCCGAACCTGGGTCATCTGGGTAGCGTTGCGCTGTTCGTGGCGGCGTTCTGCGTCATCCTGTCGATGTACGGCGGTGGTTTTGCGACGGTTCCGGCTTACCTGGCGGACCTGTTCGGTACACAAATGGTCGGTGCGATCCACGGTCGTCTGCTGACCGCATGGGCAGCGGCGGGCGTGTTGGGTCCAGTGTTGGTGAACTACTTGCGTGAGTATCAGCTGAGCATCGGTGTTGAACGTGCCGCGGCTTACGACATCACCTTGTACATCCTTGCTGGCCTGCTGGTGCTGGGCTTCATCTGCAACCTGCTGGTGCGTCCGGTGGCCGACAAGTACTTCATGACCGACGCTGAACTGGCTGCCGAACAGGCGCTGGGTCACGATAAAGGCGCTGATGCCAGCACCTCGCTGGAATGGAAAGCGGCACCGGGCACGAAGCCTCTGGCAATCGCTGCCTGGCTGGCTGTGGGTATTCCGTTGGCGTGGGGTGTCTGGGTGACTCTGCAGAAGACGGCGGTACTGTTCCACTAATATCCTGCAAAACGCAAAACCTGTAGGAGCGAGCCTGCTCGCGATTGCGGTCTGACAGTCAACGAAGATGTTGAATGTCAGGGCCTCATCGCGAGCAGGCTCGCTCCTACAGTTGTTTCGGGGTGTCTGAAATGTCTTGTATGGACATGTCTATCCCCGACGACTGGGGATTCTATCCGTCAGCGATATCACCTCTCGTGTTTCTGTTTCCGGCCCGCGCCCCTATAATGGTTGCCTTTTTCGCCCAATGATTTTGCGGAGCTGGTGATGGCCGAACGTATGGCGTCTGTCGAGCGCGACACTCTGGAAACCCAGATCAAAGCCTCGATCAACCTTGATGGCACCGGAAAGGCCCGATTCGATATCGGTGTTCCTTTTCTTGAGCACATGCTGGACCAGATCGCCCGTCACGGGCTGATCGACCTGGATATTGTCAGCAAGGGCGACCTGCATATCGATGACCACCACACCGTGGAAGACGTCGGTATCACCCTCGGCCAGGCATTCACCAAAGCCATCGGCGACAAGAAAGGCATCCGTCGCTACGGCCACGCCTACGTGCCGCTCGATGAAGCGCTGTCGCGTGTCGTGATCGACTTCTCCGGCCGTCCTGGCCTGCAGATGCACGTTCCGTATACCCGCGCCACCGTTGGCGGTTTCGACGTTGACCTGTTCCAGGAGTTCTTCCAGGGCTTCGTCAACCACGCCAACGTCACCCTGCACATCGACAACCTGCGTGGGCACAACACCCACCACCAGATCGAAACCGTGTTCAAGGCTTTCGGCCGCGCCCTGCGCATGGCCGTTGAGCTCGATGACCGCATGGCCGGGCAAATGCCGTCGACCAAGGGCGTTCTGTAATGCAGACAGTCGCGGTTATCGATTACGGCATGGGCAACCTGCACTCGGTGGCCAAGGCCCTCGAGCACGTCGGTGCCGGCAAGGTTTTGATCACCAGCGATGCGAATGTGATTCGCGAAGCCGACCGCGTGGTTTTTCCCGGCGTCGGTGCGATTCGCGACTGCATGGCGGAGATTCGTCGCCTCGGTTTCGATTCGCTGGTGCGTGAAGTCAGCCAGGACCGTCCGTTCCTCGGCATCTGCGTCGGCATGCAAGCCTTGCTCGACACCAGCGAAGAGAATGACGGTGTCGACTGCATCGGCCTGTTCCCGGGCGCGGTGAAGTTCTTCGGCAAAGACCTGCATGAAGACGGCGAACACCTGAAAGTCCCGCACATGGGCTGGAACGAAGTGCAGCAGAAGGTGAGTCACCCGCTGTGGCACGACATTCCGGACATGGCGCGTTTCTACTTCGTGCACAGCTACTACATCGCGGCCGCCAATGCGCGCCAGGTGGTCGGTGGCGGTCACTACGGTGTCGATTTCGCCGCCGCGCTGGCCGATGGCTCGCGATTCGCCGTGCAGTTCCACCCGGAGAAAAGCCATACCCATGGCCTGCAACTGTTGCAGAACTTCGCCGCGTGGGATGGTCGCTGGTAAATGGCCGTCAAGAAGAAGCCGCCGATCCTGACCCTCACTCCCGAGCAGGAGAACGAGGCCAACAGCAAGATCAAGCGTTTCATGGAAGACCGCTTTGAACTCGACCTCGGCTCGTTCGAGGCGGCTGAGATTCTTGAGCTGTTTACCCGTGAAATTGCTCCGCACTATTACAACAGGGCGATTTTCGATGTGCAGACGCACCTCAAAGAGAGGTTCGAAAGCATCGAAAGCGACCTGTGGGCGCTCGAGAAAAACTGATTTCCGAGCAATGCTGAAAAATCGAATTTAAAGGTTTGCCAGATGCTGATTATTCCCGCTATCGATCTTAAAGACGGTGCCTGTGTTCGTCTGCGCCAAGGCCGCATGGAAGATTCCACAGTGTTCTCCGATGACCCGGTGAGCATGGCTGCCAAGTGGGTAGAGGGCGGTTGCCGTCGTCTGCATCTGGTCGACCTGAACGGCGCGTTCGAAGGCCAGCCGGTCAACGGCGAAGTGGTCACCGCGATCGCCAAGCGCTACCCGAACCTGCCGATCCAGATCGGCGGCGGTATTCGTTCGCTGGAAACCATCGAGCACTACGTCAAGGCTGGCGTGAGCTACGTGATCATCGGCACCAAAGCTGTGAAAGATCCGGCTTTCGTCGCCGAAGCCTGCCGCGCATTCCCGGGCAAAGTCATCGTCGGTCTGGACGCCAAAGACGGTTTTGTCGCCACCGACGGTTGGGCTGAAATCAGCACCGTGCAGGTGATCGACCTGGCCAAGCAATTCGAAGCCGACGGCGTGTCCGCGATCGTTTATACCGACATCGCCAAAGACGGCATGATGCAGGGCTGCAACGTACCGTTCACTGCCGCACTGGCTGCTGCGACGAAGATCCCGGTCATCGCTTCCGGTGGCATCCACAACCTCGGCGACATCAAGTCGCTGCTCGACGCCAAGGCGCCAGGCATCATCGGCGCGATCACCGGCCGGGCGATCTACGAAGGCACCCTCGACGTCGCTGAAGCGCAAGCTTTCTGCGACTCGTACAAAGGCTGAGGACTGACCATGGCGCTGGCCAAACGCATCATCCCTTGCCTCGACGTGGACAACGGCCGGGTGGTCAAGGGTGTGAAATTCGAAAACATCCGCGACGCCGGTGACCCGGTGGAAATCGCCCGTCGCTACGACGAGCAGGGTGCCGACGAGATTACCTTTCTCGACATCACCGCCAGCGTCGATGGTCGCGACACCACGCTGCATACCGTCGAGCGCATGGCCAGCCAGGTGTTCATCCCGCTGACCGTGGGCGGTGGCGTGCGCACCGTGCAGGACATCCGCAATCTGCTCAATGCCGGTGCGGACAAGGTGTCGATCAATACTGCCGCCGTGTTCAACCCGGAATTCGTTGGCGAAGCCGCGCAGCATTTCGGCTCGCAGTGCATCGTCGTTGCCATCGATGCGAAGAAGGTTTCCGGTCCGGGCGAAACCCCGCGCTGGGAGATCTTCACCCACGGCGGCCGCAAGCCGACCGGCCTCGACGCTGTCGAGTGGGCGAAAAAGATGGAAGGCCTCGGTGCTGGCGAGATTCTGCTGACCAGCATGGATCAGGACGGCATGAAAAACGGCTTCGACCTCGGCGTCACTCGCGCCATCAGCGATGCGCTAGGTATTCCGGTGATCGCTTCTGGCGGCGTTGGCAACCTGCAGCATCTGGCCGACGGCATTCTCGAAGGTCACGCCAGTGCGGTGTTGGCGGCGAGTATTTTCCACTTCGGTGAATACACCGTGCAGGAAGCCAAGGCTTACATGGCCCATCGCGGAATCGTGATGCGCTAAACATTCCGATACAGGCCAGTGGACATCATGGCGGGCTCAGGGCACTCTTGGGTACGCCATGGATTTCGGTAGCCAGACATGCTTAAACGCCTTCTTCTTGCCCTCGCCAGTGCTTCTCTGTTGTTCGTCAGCGCAGCGCACGCCGCAGACCGTCCCGACACCGATATGGTGTTGCTGACGGAAAACTTCCCGCCCTACAACATGGCGAAAAACGGCAAGAACTTTGCCCAGGGCGAGAACATCGATGGCATCGCCACCGATATCGTCCGCGAAATCTTCAAGCGTGCCGACATTACCTACAGCCTGACCTTGCGCTTCCCTTGGGAGCGGGTCTACAAACTCGCCCTGGAAAACCCCGGTTACGGTGCCTTTGTGATGGCGCGTTTGCCGGATCGCGAGCGGCTGTTCAAATGGGTCGGGCCGATCGGTCCGGACGACTGGATCATGCTGGCCAAGGCCGACAGCAAAATCACCCTCGAAACTCTGAACGACGCACGCAAGTACAAGATTGGCGCCTACAAAGGTGATGCGATCGCCGAGACCCTGGCCAAGCAAGGGCTCAATCCCATCGTTGTTCTGCGCGATCAGGACAACGCGAAAAAACTGGTCAGCGGCCAGATCGACTTGTGGGCTACCGGCGACCCGGCCGGGCGCTATCTGGCGCGCCAGGACGGGGTGACTGGCCTCAAGACTGTCCTGCGTTTCAACAGCGCGGAGCTGTATTTGGCGCTGAACCGGGACGTGCCTGACGAGACCGTCGCCAAACTGCAGGCTGCGCTTGATCAGCTCCGCAAGGAAGGGGGAGTCGACGCAATCATGGGACGGTATCTGTAATTTTGACGAGCCTGCCGCGCATCGTAGAGCCGGACAGCATCCGGCTATTTTTCAGGCGGATATTCGGTCAAATACAGTTTGTCGAAGTCTGAGTAACTGCCCTCATTTGCCACTTGCGTGCCGTTGCTGCGTAGTAGCCGATAGTCGAACTGTGTGCGGTAAACCGCGACGATTTGGTTCTTCGCAACAATGGTAACGACATCGGTAGGCACGGGGGCGACCAGCCTGCTGTTGGGTGTTTCGACGGGTGAGACGCTGTTGCTCAGATTGGCCGAGAACCCGACTGAAAAAGCTGGTCGAGGCGCTATGGAAAACGGCGGCCACCTGGAGCTCCATTCGGTCCCTATCTCGATCGCTGTCAGCCGGGAGAATGTTTCGAGACTGTCTGCATTCTGTACCTCGGCAGTCCATTTGAAGGTTTGTCCCGTGGAACCCGTGTTATGGCCAAAACCGATCAGCAGGTACTGATCCTTTCTTTGCAAATGGTAGTAAGGGGTCGTACGAAACTGCTCAAAGGGATTCAGCTCGGGATCTTTGATCGCGAACCAGGGAAGCCTTGCAGTGTGCGTGATTTTGGCGTGCAGCGTTGAGGGCGGTGGTTCATATCCGCTCAGGACTGGAGGAACAGGTGCAGGTTCGACCTGCAGCGGGATGAGCATGCGCAGGGAAAAAGCCGCGGCGTGCGTGTCCGGTTTGGTATAGCTGTTGGTGCCCACGAATGTGCCAGGCGCAAAATGAATTTCTCCTGGGGCCGCCACCGGAGGTTGAACACTCCAGACGCTGAAGTCCTGCTTTGCTCGACTGCCCTTGTCGCTCCAGATCATTTCGTCGATGGATGATGCCACGACAAGATCCGCCCGCACGCAACGAACGGCGTTGACTGAGGGTTTGTCCAGACTATCGGAGCACACCAGCCCAAGCGCCACATAACCATCAGGTGGAATCGGTCGCCATATCGAACAGTCCGTTTTGGCGCCAGACCCCGTATCTTTCCAGACCTGTTCAAAGTCATGGGGCTTGCTCAATGCCTTGCTCTGATTGGCGCCGGCACTTGGCAGTTCGCCTTCGCAAACAACGGCCATCACTCTTTTATCGTTGATGTTGTCGTGGCCGGAAACGGCGAGGTCACCGAGCGGGAAAAAACCCGGTAGCAAATCAGGGGCGGGGGTGGGGCGCCAAAAACCGCCGGGCTTGGAGCGTGAACCTTTGTTGTCCCAGATCCGGTGGAACTCGGTCGTAAAGTTGATCAGCAGGTTTTCAACTTTGATCGACTCCATTGGCCTTGCGGGTATCGCGTCATCATCTTGTGTGTTCATGATCATTCCTGATAATTGAAAGGCAACCCAATTGGGTGGCGACTTCAATATCCGGAACTGGACAAGACGCTTGGCGGTAAATATGTATAGGCTCGTTACAGGTTATTACCGATAAATCCCTTCTTTCCCGTGCGCGGACATGGCGCGATTGCCGCGCACGCTGATCATCTGCCTGATATCGATCCACTCGATACCTTGCGCCTTGAGCTTGGGCAATTCTCGCTCCAGCACCGCCAGTGTTTGCGGATACGGATGCCCGATCATCACCGCTGAACCCTGATTGTGCGCCAGGCTTATCGCCGTCTGTAGCTGCGTGAAGATGGCCGCTTCAGTGCGCTCATCATCGAGAAACACATCCCGCGAAGCGCTCGCCAGATCGACCTTCTGCGCTTGCTGCGCGGCCACGGTCTGCGCGCTGGTGCGGCTGTCGACGAAGAACTTGTGGCGACGCTGCAAGTCCGCCATCAACCAGGCCATGGCGGCGGGTTGCGCGGTCATGCGACTGCCCATGTGGTTGTTGATGCCGGCGGTGTAGGGGACCATTTTGAATGCGGCGTTGAGGCGTTTCTCAAGCTCTTCGATGGGAAGCTCGGGATGCCAGGCGAACGGCCCGGTGGCCGGGTCCATAGGCATATGCAGGATGACGATCTTGCCGGCGCGATGGGCTTCGCGGGCGAACTCGGTAGCGTGAGGTGTGTCGGGCATGATTGCCGTAGTCACCGGGCCGGGCAGGGCCAGCACGCGGCGATCCCGGGGCAGGCTCTGCCCCAGGTCATCGATGATCAGCGTCAGGTACGCCTTTTGCGGCGGGGTTGCGGCGGGGGCAGCGTGAGCCACACCCGCCAGACAGCACAACAGACTCAAGGCTAGCCGTAGAAACATCTTAACGGCCGGACGTGATGCTCAGCCCTTTGAGCAGGCTCAGGGCCTGGGCCAGTTGGTAATCGTCGTCCTGCGGCATTGCCTTGGCTTTGCCGCCGGAACCGCTCGGTTTGTCGGCGCCGCCGTTGCCATTGCCCAGGTGACCTTGCAAATCGGCTTCCTTGAAGTAATCGCTGTCCTGCTCGCTGGTGATCTTGGCCTTGCGCACTTCGATGTCCGGCACGATGCCCTGGGCCTGGATCGAGCGGCCGTTCGGCGTGTAGTACAGCGCAGTTGTGATTTTCAATGCGCGGTCGTTGTTCAGCGGCAGCACGGTTTGTACCGAGCCTTTGCCGAAACTGGTGGTGCCCATGACTACGGCACGTTTCTGATCCTGCAAGGCACCGGCGACAATTTCCGACGCCGAGGCGCTGCCACCATTGATCAGCACGACCATTGGCACGGCTTCGCTTTCGTCCTTGCCGGTAGCCGAGAAGCGCAATTCGGAGTTGGCTATCCGGCCCTTGGTGTAGACGATCAGGCCTTTGGTGATGAAGTGGTCGACCACTTCCACCGCCGATTGCAGCACGCCGCCCGGGTTGTTGCGCAGGTCGAGGATGATGCCGTTGAGCTTCTTGCCGTTGTCCTTGCGCAGCTTGGCCAGTGCCTTGGAGACCTCTTCGCCGGTCTTGACCTGGAACTGGGTGATGCGGATATAGCCGTAGCCGGACTCCAGCAACTGGCTCTTCACGCTCTTCACTTGAATGATGGCGCGGGCCAGGGTCACGTCGAACGGCGTGCCGCCGTCGCGAACCAGGGTCAGGGTGATTTTTTGGCCGATCTTGCCGCGCATCTTGTCCACGGCTTCGGTCATGCTCTGGCCGCGAGTCGGCTGGCCGTTGATCTTGACGATGAAGTCGCCCGCCTGAATGCCCGCCTTGGAGGCCGGTGTGTCATCGATTGGCGAGACCACCTTGATGAAGCCGTCTTCGGCACCGACTTCGATGCCCAGGCCACCGAACTCGCCGCTGGTGCTTTCCTGCAATTCAGCGAAGTCTTCAGGCCCCAGGTAAGCGGAGTGCGGATCAAGGTTGCTGAGCATGCCCTTGATCGCGTTTTCCAGCAGGGTCTTGTCGTCTACCGGTTCGACATAGGCGGCCTTGATCCGGTCCATGACCTCGGCAAAGGTGCGCAACTCTTCCAGCGGCAATGGCGCCTTGGTGGTCGCAGCAGTGCCCGCAGGCGCGACCGCCGGGGCCGGTTGAGCGGCAAACGCCAGAGGCGCGCCGATCACCAGGGCGATCGTCAGGGCCAGCGAGGTAAGGCGGGACAAATGCAGCATGTCGAACGAACTCCTGAATTAGGCAGCGCGCTTATCCTTGCGCGCGACACCATTGTGCCGGATCACTCGGGTGACCCTGCTGACGAATCGCGAAATACAATGCCGGCGTGTCTTGTCCGCCACTGTTACCGACAGTGGAGATGGACTCGCCGGCTTTTACCACGTCACCCGCAGACTTGAGCAGCGTCTGGTTGTGACCATAGAGACTCAAAAAACCGTTGCCGTGGTCGAGAATCACCAGCAACCCGGCGCCGCGCAACCAGTCGGCGAACACCACGCGACCGCCATGCACCGCATGCACTGCGCTGCCGGCCGAGGCGCTGATCATCACGCCGTCCCATTTGGTCCGGGCATCGTCGCCACGGCTTTCACCGAAGCGTGCCAACAGTCGACCATCGACTGGCCATGGAAGTTTGCCGCGAGTTGACGCAAACGGGCCGCCAAAGGTTTCGCCGGAGCTGGAAACCAGTGCGCCAGGTGTTGATTTAACCGGTTTGCGTGGGGCGTCAGTCTCTTCTGCTTGAGCCTGGGCCTCACGTAAACGCTTTTTTTCGGCTTCCTGCTGGGCAATCAGCGCTTTCTGTCGCGCTTCTTCTGCCTCGCGAGCCTGGCGGGCCAGGGTTTCCTCAATGGTTTTAAGGACTTTAGACAGGTCTGCCTGATCCTGCTCGCGGGCTGCCAGTTTCTGGTCGCGGGCTTTTACGTCGTCACTGAGCTTGGCCAGGACTTGCTGGCGTTCCTGGCGGACTTTGTCGAGTTCGTCGCGCTGGGTGTCGAGGCTGCTTTTCTGTACCAGCAATTGCGCCTGCTGCAAGCCGATGTCTTTTTCGACATTGGCCAGTTGGCGCAGGGTTTCGTTGAAATTCTTCAGCTGCTCCAGGCGGGCCTGGCTCAGGTAGTCGTAATAGGTGAGGGTGCGAGCGAATTTCTCGGGATTCTGCTGGTTGAGCAGCAGCTTCAGGTATTCCTGGCGACCGTTCTGGTAGGCGGCGCGGGCCTGGATGGCGATCAGTCGTTGTTGTTCAGTGCGCGCGCTCTGGAGTTTTTTTTTCTCCGCATCGAGACGCTGCAGCTCGGATTCGCTTTTCTTCAGCTCTTTTTGCAGGGCTTCGACCTGCTTCTCGAGCTTGCCCATTTCGGTCTCGGTGCCTTTGAGATCTTTTTGAATGCCGGATTTTTCTTCCTGCAACTTGCCCAGCAGTTTCTTCAGCTCGGCAATGTCCTGACGCGTGGCGTCCAACTGTTGTTGGGTTTGCGCGCGCTCGTCAGCGAAGGCCGGTTGGAGCAGGCAGGTCAGGGCAAGGGCGATCAGGACGCGAAGCATAGAGGCGGGCGACACCAGGGAAAGGGACGGCCTAGTATGCCCGCCCCACGCTGCAAAAAAAACGCCCAATTGGGACTGTGTGATAACTGGGCCGGAATACACCTGCAATTAGTCTTCAAAACCACCACAAACCACTGTGGGAGCTGGCTTGCCAGCGATGGCGGCTTGGCATTCAACACTGAAGTTGGCTGTCAGATCGCTATCGCGAGCAAGCCCGCTCCCACAGGGTTTTTCGGTGGTTAGACGAGAATCGAAGTCCCGGTCATTTCCGCCGGCTTCTCCAGCCCCAACAACTTCAGCATGGTCGGTGCCACATCCGCCAGCACGCCGCCTTCGCGGACCTTGAGATCACGCTTGCCGACATAAATGAACGGCACCGGTTCGGTGGTGTGCGCCGTGTGCGCCTGGCCGGTGGATGCGTCGGACATTTGCTCGACGTTGCCGTGGTCAGCAGTGATCAGGGCTTCGCCGCCAACCTTTTCCAATGCCTCGACGATACGGCCGACGCAGGTGTCCAGGCACTCAACGGCTTTCACCGCTGCCTCGAACACGCCGCTGTGACCGACCATGTCGCCGTTGGCGTAGTTGACCACGATCACGTCGAAGCGCTGGTTTTCGATGGCATCGACGATGCGGTCAGTGACTTCCGGCGCGCTCATTTCCGGCTGCAAGTCATAAGTGGCGACTTTCGGCGACGGGATCAGGATGCGCTCTTCGCCCGGGAACGGTTCTTCACGACCGCCGGAGAAAAAGAACGTCACGTGGGCGTACTTCTCGGTTTCAGCGATGCGCAGTTGCGTCTTGCCGTTTTTCGCCAGGTAATCGCCCAGCACGTTTTCCAGGCTGCCGGCAGCAAAGGCCGATGGCGCAGGAATGCTGGCGGCGTATTGGGTCAGCATGACGTAGCCTGCGAGTTTTGGCTGGCGAGCACGTTCGAATTCCTTGAAATCGTCCTCGACGAACACGCGGGTCAGCTCGCGGGCGCGGTCGGCGCGGAAGTTCATGAACACCACGGCATCGCCATCTTCGACTTTCACCGGCTCGCCGATGGAGGTGGCTTTGACGAATTCGTCGCTCTCGCCACGCTCGTAAGCAGCTTGCAGACCTTCCTGGGCGGTGGCAGCGTTGAATTCGCCGTTGCCGTCGACAATCAGGTTGTAGGCTTGGGACACGCGGTCCCAACGGTTGTCACGGTCCATGGCGAAGTAGCGGCCTATGATGCTGGCAATACGGCCTTTGCCCAGCGCCTGGAACGTGGCATCGAGCAGTTCGATCGACGACTGAGCGCTTTTCGGCGGCGTGTCGCGGCCGTCGAGGAAAGCGTGCAGGTAAATGTTCTGGGCGCCGCGCTTGAAAGCCAGTTCGGCCATGGCGACCAGGTGATCCTGGTGGCTGTGCACGCCGCCATCGGACAGCAGGCCCATGAAGTGCACGGCTTTGCCGGCGGCGACCGCTTTATCCACCGCGGCGCAGATGGTCGGGTTCTCGAAGAACTCGCCGTCGCGGATCGATTTGGTCACGCGAGTGAAGTCCTGGTACACCACGCGGCCGGCGCCGAGGTTCATGTGGCCGACTTCGGAGTTGCCCATCTGGCCGTCCGGCAGACCGACGTCCATGCCGCTGCCCGAGATCAGGCCGTTGGGCACGGTGGCCCACAAACGGTCGAGCACAGGCTTCTTGGCCGCGTAGATGGCGTTGGCTTCCTGGCTTTCACTGTGACCGAAGCCGTCGAGAATCATCAGGACCAAAGGTTTAGGCGTGGTAGTCATGGAATCCACTCGTGGCTGAGGTAAAAAGGGGTAATGGAAAAAGGGAGTCGCAGTTTAAAGCGAAGTTCCGGCCACGTCACCGCCGGACGGGGTTTGGCCCACCATAGTGGCTGTGTATACTGGCCGACATTTTAACGCCCTGGAACCTCCTTCGATGGTTGCTCACCTGATTGAATTTGCCACTAACCACTACATTCTCGTCGGTATCTTCGTCGTACTGCTGGCCGCACTGATCGCGTATCAGATGCAAGGCGGCGGCCGTAGCCTGAGCACCGGTGAACTGACCGGTCTGGTCAACAAAGACGCGGGCGTGGTGATCGACATTCGTCCGGCCAAAGACTTTGCCGCCGGTCACATTGTTGGCGCGTTGAACATTCCTCACGACAAACTGACTGCCCGCGTAGGCGAGCTGGAAAAGCACAAGGCCAAGACCATCATCCTGGTCGACGCCATGGGCCAGACCGCCGGCACCCACGCTCGCGAGCTGGTGAAGGCCGGTTTCACCGCCGCCAAGCTGTCCGGTGGCGTTTCCAGCTGGAAAGCCGACAATCTGCCGCTGGTGAAGTGATATGAGCAACGTCGTCGTCTACTCCAGCGATTACTGCCCTTATTGCTCCCGAGCCAAATACCTGCTCGAGAACAAAGGCGTGGCCTTCGAAGAGATCAAGGTCGATGGCAAGCCGCAGGTGCGCGCCGCAATGGCTCAGAAGGCCGGACGTACGTCCGTGCCGCAGATCTGGATCGGCAGCACCCACGTTGGCGGTTGTGATGATTTGTTTGCCCTGGAGCGCGCGGGTAAGCTCGACGCGCTGCTCAAGGCCTGAATTCCATACCCTATAAAAAGCCCAAGATCAGAAAGGATCTGAGATGACTGACCAACAGAACACTGCAGCTAGCGAAGAAGAAACCGCACCGCAATTCTCCTTGCAGCGCATCTACGTACGTGACCTGTCCTTCGAAGCCCCGAAAAGCCCGGCGATCTTCCGCCAGCAGTGGGAGCCGAGCGTCGGTCTGGACCTGAACACCCGTCAAAAGGCGTTGGAAAACGACTTCCACGAAGTCGTGCTGACCCTGTCGGTTACCGTGAAAAACGGTGACGAAGTGGCGTTCATCGCCGAAGTGCAACAGGCCGGTATCTTCCTGATCAAGAACCTGGACGACGCATCGATGAGCCACACCCTGGGCGCGTTCTGCCCGAACATCCTGTTCCCGTACGCTCGCGAAGCGCTGGACAGCCTGGTGACCCGTGGTTCGTTCCCGGCACTGATGCTGGCTCCGGTGAACTTCGACGCGCTGTACGCGCAAGAGCTGCAACGCATGCAGGCTGCGGGCGAGACTCCGACCGTACAATAAGAGCTTCGTTTGCCCCATGAAAA
>NZ_JBSVXD010000024.1:0-48085 GCF_054070755.1 Pseudomonas sp. SDO5591_S426
ATCTTGTTTTTAAAAAGCAAAATCAAAAGATCGCAGCCTGCGGCAGCTCCTACAGGTGAAGCCTTTACAGCCAGGGATTCTCCGCCAGATGCTTTGCTTCAAACTGGCGAATCTGCTCCGCGCGTTGCAACGTGGTGCCGATGGCATCGAGCCCCAGCAACAGTGATTGCTTGCGCAGTTGATCGATCTCGAACGGGATCACGCTGCCGTCCGCCAGTTCGAGGGTTTGCTCCGGCAGATTGACGCTGATCTGTGCCGTCGTTGCGACGCTGACCACATCGGCAATCTGCTTGAGCTGAGCTTCGGACAGCTGAATCGCCAACACCCCGTTACGCTGGCAGTTGTCGTAAAAGATCCCGGCAAAACTGGTGCCGATCAAGGCCCTGATCCCCACTTGCTTCAGACCCCACACCGCATGCTCACGACTGGAGCCGCAACCAAAGTTCGGACCGACAACCAGAAAAGCTGCGTCGTTCCAGGCCGGTTGGTTGAGGATGAAGTCCAGGTTGGGCTCGCCTGATTGCAGAAACCGCACATCAAAGAACAATCCGCGATCCAGTCCCTTGCGATCAATGCCCTTGAGAAACTGCTTGGGCATGATCACATCGGTGTCGATGTTGCCTGCGAGAAGTGGGGCGGCGCTGCCGCTGACGTGAGTGAAAGGTTGCATGCTCAAGCCTCCAGAGCGAACGAGCGGACGTCAGTCAAATGCCCGGTGATCGCCGCAGCCGCGACCATCGCCGGGCTCATCAGATGGGTGCGCGCACCAGCGCCTTGTCGACCTTCAAAGTTGCGATTGGTACTCGAAGCACACCGATCACCGGGGGCGAGCACGTCGTCGTTCATCGCCAGGCACATCGAGCAACCCGATTGCCGCCACTCGAAACCGGCATCCAGGAAAATCTGCGCCAGCCCCTCGCTTTCAGCTTGATTGCGCACCAGCGTCGACCCCGGAACGATCATCGCCCGTACGTGGGATGCAACGCGTTTGCCGCGCACGACGCGGGCAACGTCACGCAAGTCTTCGATGCGCGCGTTGGTGCAGGAACCGATGAAGGCATGGCTGATCACCACATCACTCAGCGGCATGCCGGGCGTCAGGCCCATGTAGTCGAGGGCACGCTGCATGCCTTGGCGCAGGATGAGGTCGGGCTGGCTTGCCGGGTCCGGCACGTGACTGCCCACCGGCGCGGCCTGATCGGGACTGGTGCCCCAAGTGACCATGGGTTCCAGGTCCGCGACATCGAGGATGACTTCGCGATCAAACACGGCACCTTCATCGCTGTGCAGTGCCTGCCATTTAGCGACTGCCCGGGTCCACAACTCGCCTTTGGGCGCGCGCGGTTTGTCTTGCAGATAGGCAAAAACCTTGGCATCCGGCGCCATGAACGCGCCCCTGGCGCCAGCCTCCACGGCCATGTTGCAAATGGTCATGCGCGCTTCGACGCTGAGGGCGGTGATCGCCGGGCCGGCGAACTCAATCGCATAACCGGTGGCGCCCGAGGCACCGATTTTCTCGATCAGGGCCATGATGATGTCCTTGGACGTCACGCCGCTGCCGAGCAAACCGTTGACGGTCACGCGCATGGTTTTCAGGCGTTTGTAGACCAGGGTTTGCGAGGCCAGCAGATGCTCGATTTCCGAAGTGCCGATGCCGAATCCAAAAGCCCCGAGGGCGCCGTAAGTGGTGGTGTGGCTGTCACCGGCAGCCACCACCATGCCGGGCAGGATAAAGCCCTGTTCAGGGGCGACGACGTGTTCGATCCCTTGGCGTTTATCCAGCACATCGAACAGCTCGATGCCGAAGTCGCGGCAGTTCTCTTCGAAGTAAGACACCTGACGGGCGCCGCCGGCATCCGGCATCGTGGCGATGCGAATGGGTGCGGTGGGATTGACATGGTCGACCACGGCCAGCGTCGCACTCGGACGCCAGACTTTTCGTCCCGATTCGCGCAGGCCGCTGAAGGCTTGCGGGCTGGTGTATTCGTTGGCGACCTGGCGATCGATGTACAGCAGCACATGGCCCTGGTCGTCGAGCGCGCAAACGGTGTGACTGTCGATGTGCTTTTGGTAGAGCGTTCTTGGGCGGGTCATGGAGTGGGCTCTTTATTCGTCTTGTGCGAGATCACGGGTACAACGTACCAACAGCATATTCGTCGCGAATGTCGCATCAAGCGTCATTAAGTGAAGGCATTGCCCACGATTTGTGAATAGTCAGAAAGGTCAGCGCCCATCGATAAAGAAATTACCTAGCGCGCGGCTGTTCCTCTCAATATCTCGACCCCGAACGCTGGCATAGGCTGTGCCCGAGCTGATAATTGCCGGAGTCTTTATGCGTTTTTTTGAACTGATTACCTTGACGGTGCGTGTGCGAACCGTCGCCGATGCGCTGGTGCGCATCAAGGCTGCGCTGGATCGCCCGGAAGTCGGTGGCACGTTGATGGGGTGCTGGGCTTCGGAGCTCGGGCAGTTAAACCAGATTGCCGTGTTGCGTGGTTATGAAGATGAACGTGTCAGGCAAGCCGAGCGCGAGCGCTTTCTGTTGAGCGGCGAAGCGTTCGGCATCAACGAATTCATCACCGATCTGCGCATCGAAAATTACACACTGTTTCCCTTTCTTGAACCTTTGAGTGCCGGCAAACATGGCCCGTACTACGAACTGCGCGTCTACGATCTGATCAGCAGCGGCTTGCAACCCACCCTCGACGGGTGGAGCAAAGCCATTGGGCCGCGAACCGCCGAGCAGTATTCGCCGGTGTATGCGGCGTTCTACGCCACCGATGGTTTGCTGCCGCGCTATCTGCATATCTGGCCATGGAATTCGTTGGAGCACCGCCAGCAAGTGCGGGCCCAAGCGGTCGCCGACGGTGTATGGCCGCCGGAAAACTCCGGCCCGCAACTGCGCGACATGCGCTCGACGATCTGCTTGCCCGCGGCGTTTTCGCCGTTGCAATGATTGGGTGCTGAACGCCTTAGCCTACTGTCGATGGAAGACCCACTTGCTCACGGGTTTCAACAGGCGTAAACAGAGCACGCGCCCAGCATCCGCAGGCGCGTGTTTTTTTTGACGCGTAATAAGGCGTTCAATCACACCTAATCAACACGACCAAGCGAGGCGAGCGTTGGTAGAGCGACGTCAGTTCAGCGGTGCCATGAAGGGTAAAAACCTTCGCTACCTCAATGAACATGAAGGCCAATCAGTAAAGGCCCGGGCAGGCTTCTTGCTGCTGGAGCATTTCTCGTTGCCGGCGTTTACCCAGGCACTCGATACGATCATCACCGCCAATCTGCTGCGGCCTGAGCTGTTTTCCACGAAGACCTTCGGGTTGACTGAAGGGGAAGTGATCAGCGACTTGGGCCTGGTCATTCGTCCCGATGCCTGCCTCAGTCAGGCCGCGATTCAAGACCTGGACTTGTTGGTTGTTTGCGGTGGTTACCGCACGGCCCTCAAGGCCGACGATACGCTGATCAGTCTCTTGATCAGTGCCGCCGAACTGGGCGTCAAGTTGGCTGGCGTGTGGAATGGCGCCTGGTTCCTCGGGCGAGCTGGTTTGCTCGACGGCTATCGTTGCGCGGTTCACCCGGAACACCGTCCCGCGCTGGCGGAAATCGCCAAACTGGCCCAGGTCACCAGCGAAGCCTATGTTGTCGATCGCGACCGTCTGACGGCGTCCAGCCCAAACGGCGCGTTTTATATGGCGCTGGAGTGGATCAAGGGCCTGCACGACAAAGCGCTGACTGATGGCATCGAAGACATTCTGGCGTTTGAAGCTTCGCGTTACCGGCGCATCAAACCCGCGCTCAATGTGTCGGTTTGTGGCCCGCTGAGGGAAGTGGTCAATCTGATGGACGCGAACCTGGAAGAGCCGCTGGAGATGGACGCCCTCTGTCTCTACGCCGGCCGGTCGCGCCGGCAGATCGAGCGTCTGTTCAAAGAGCAGCTGGGGACGACGCCCCAGCGCTATTACATGGACTTGCGGATCACCGAAGCCCGCCGACTGCTGCAACACACCACGTTGACCATCGTTGAAGTTTCCGTTGCCTGTGGTTTCGTTTCACCGAGCCATTTCAGCAAGTGCTACAGCGCCTATTTCGGCTATCGGCCGTCCAAGGAAACCCGACTGGTCAAATAGCCGGCTGATGAGGTGTCGCGAATCAGGCCAATCATTTCGCCCCGAACAACATCGTCCAGTAAACCCCTTCATCACTGCGCGCCTCGGTCGCATAACCCGCACCGACCTGAGTGAACATCGGATTCATCAGGTTGGCGCAATGCCCTGGGCTGGCGAGCCATCCAGCCATCGCCTTGTTCGGTGAACCCTGGCCGGCGGCGATGTTTTCACCGATCTGCCGGCCACGGTAACCAGCCGCTCTTGCCCGGTCGGCCGCGGTGTCGCCATCGGGATCGCGGTGAGCGAAATAGTTGCCGTAGGCCATCGCTTTACTGTGCCCTTGCGCGGCAGCGCCAAGGCTCGCGTTCCAGGCCAGGGGCCGAGCGGCGGCGAAGCGCTGGCGACCGCACATTCGCGGTTTGGCCCGGGCGGCGTTGACCTGTGCCAGCAAGGTTTTGCCGACGCTGCGTGTGTCGCCCATCTGCCGGTCCAGCACTGGCTGCGCCAGCACCACTTGCCATTCACCGCGACGGCGACTGACGCCAATGTCGGCGTACTGGCTGTCGAGCAACGCGGCACAGTGGTCATCCACCAACAGGTCGAAAGCCTCTTCGGCATCCTGCGCACCCACCACTCGGATAGAGCGCACAGCCACCGCCTGATATCCCGAATCTCTCAATCGCTCCCGCAAGCCGCCGCCATAACCGATCGGCAACGCCAGATTGGACTTCAGTGCCAGTGGCGCCAGGCGTTGGGCGGGACGCCGTGCACAGTTTTCCGGGTGGGCTCGATAATCGTTGATCGCTTCCACCAGTTCTCGCTCCGCGCCGGCGTGGGCTGGGCTGGCGAAAAGAGGGAGCGAGGTTAGCAGGCACAAGGAAGTGAAGCGCAAGGCGAGGGCAGTTTGGCGCATGGTGCGGACAGCTCTGATGAGATGACAACGATAGGGAGGAGAAATATTCGCCGCTCTATGACTTACGCCCCGGAACAAGGTTCACGGGGCGCGAGGGCTTATTTGCTCATGAGGTCCGCTGTCCGACGGACGTATCAGTGGGCCATCAGACTTTGCGCATGTCGTTGAACATCATGCGTTGCACGTCTTCTTTCAACAAGTAGATGGATACCGCGAGCAGAACAACGTCCTTCATAAGAAACGGAATGTTGCCAACCATCGCAGGAAAGCCGCCAGCCGATTCAGCCCATCCGTCAGGCATGAATGGAATGATCGTCACGGTGCCCAGGAAGGTGATGATCGAACCCAATGCACCAAGTGCTCCGAGCTTCCTGCTCCAGAAACCGGCGAACAGCAACGCGCCGAACGTCCACTCCGCCACGCCGAGAAACCAGCTTGCGCCACGCACACCGAAGGCCGGGTACATCCAGGAAACCAATGGGCCGTTGCTGATGTAGGGAATCAGTACATCGGCTTCGTACTGGAACCATTTCTGGTAACCAAAGAACAGGAAGATGATCACCATCGAGGCTCGCACCAGATGAAAGTCCAGGTCTCGTTTGAGCAGGCCGGAATTGGCGAGGGTGTTGAATAAAGCGTTCATGACTGACTGATTCCTTGGTTCACTTAAAAGGATGTTCTTGATGTCAGTGCGTGATTTGGCTGATCGCAATGACCAGCCCACTTTACGATGAGTAATTGAAATTATCGGGATCGTTAATTCTCAAATAGATGCTCTATCGTCTCAACCTGAATTGAGCCGATTTGACCGCCGCCACTCACCGGGCGTCATGCCCATGTGCTGGCTGAAGGCGCGCCTGAACGCGGCCACCGATTGGTAACCCACCGTCTCCGCGACGGCTTCGGTCGATGCATTGGGGTTCTTCAATTCGTTGGCGGCCAGCGTCATGCGAATCCCGGTCAAGAGATCATTGGCTGATCGCCCGACCTTTTCCTGAAAGTGACGGACCAGCGTTGCGCGCGACATGTTGCAGAGCCCCGCCAGTTCCGGCAGTGTCCAGGGGTGCGCCGGGTCACTGAACATGGCCGTCAGCGCGGGAGCCAAGCGGGGGTGCCCGACTAAAGCGAGTAAACCGATTGGGGCCTCATTCGACTCGCTCGCCATGCGCAACGTCAGGGTAAAGAGCGCTGCCGAAAGCGCATTCAACATTGCATGGCCACCCAGATGGCTGGTGTTGGACTCGGCACGCATCAACGCCAGCAAACCCGCCAGTTGAGTGGAGGTTTCACTGCGACGCGAATCGTCTCCCGATGTCCTGACGACGAGCCGCGTAGGCAAGTAATCACGAATGAAACGATCATGCGGTGGCGCGAGGATGAAGCGTCCGCAGAGCATGTCCAGACGTTCGCCTGTCCCCGTGTTCTCGCTGTATGTCAGATTGAGATCGCCAAGGTAATGTGCCGGGGCAGGGGGTACACCACTGCCGTCATGCAGAACATGCCCTGAGCCATGAGGGAACATCACGATGTCACCCGCACCGAGTTGCTGCGCTCGCCCTGTACCCGGACTCTCCAGCAATGCAGTTCCACTGAGGACGACGTGGTAGGGCATTTCACCTGCATTCGATTCGTCGTAGACCACTTCCCACGGTGCACCGTAGGAGCAGCGCAGCTCCAGCTGACCCCGGACCGTCATCATGCTTATCAGGCGACTGAGCCAATCTGATTGAGGATTCATATTTGTTCATCATTGAGACGTTAGAGCACTATATTGATAATTATGAGGCTGAACAAGCTCAAAGACTTGGCCTAAAGTGGCGACTCCTAACCACTGCTGAAGGATTCCCACCATGAGCCGTATCACTGTTCCAGCTAATGCCTCCGCTACCGGTGCAACCGCCGTTGCCTATGCCGAAGTCAAGAAAATCGCAGGCGGCACCGTGCCTAATTTGTTCGCAGCAATCGGTCATCTGAATCCGGCGCTTTTGACGGCAGTGCTGAATGCCGAAGCGACACTCGCGTCCGGTAGCCTGAGCAAACAGGACCTGGAAACCATCAAGTTGTTGATCAGCGAGCGGACCGGTTGCGACTACTGTGTGGCGGCGCACGTCATGCTGGGCAAGATGGTGGGTTTGACGACAGACACCCTCAAGAAAATCCGTCTGGGTCAAAGCACCGGCGACGCCAAGCGTGATGCGCTGGTGCACTTCGTGCTGAATCTGCATGAGACCAACGGGACGATCAAGGATCAGGAGTACAACGTTATTCGCGCCGCGGGCTACACCGAGGGGCAACTGCTCGAGATCTCTCTGACAGTTGCGATGACCATCTTTACCAACACCTTCAACCGCATCAATGACACCGATATCGATTTTCCTTCGGTGAATTGATTCGGGATTGCAGGCGGATGCACCCTCGCATCCGCCTGACCTTTCACCTACACAGCGTCGCCAAGCTCTTCGATGATGCGTTTGGCGATGTAATCGACATGGGTCTCCAGCGCAAAGTGCCCGGTGTCCAGCAACTCGACGACGGCGTTTGGGTTGTCGCGCTTGAACGCCTCGGCGCCAGGCGGGATGAAGAACGGATCGTGTTTGCCCCAGATTGCCAGCGTCGGGATCTGCCGCTCGCGGAAAAACTGCTGGAATTGCGGATAACGTTCGAGGTTGTTCGCGTAATCGAGGAACAGGTCGAGTTGAATGTCCTTGTTGCCGGGCCGTTCCAGCAGCAAGGCGTCGAGGGTGTAGGACTCGGGGGCGATAACCTCCGGCGTGCTGACACCGTGTTCGTACTGCCAGCGAGTACCGGCCAAATGCAGGACCGCATCGGCAATCGCCTGACGATTTTCGGCTGACGGCTCTGCCCAGTAGGCCTTGATCGGTGCCCACGCATCGCCCAATCCTTCAAGGTAGGCGTTGCCATTTTGTGAGACGAGACCGGTCATTCGTTCGGGATGCTTCACCGCCAGTCTCAGGCCGGTCGGTGCGCCGTAGTCGAATACATACATGGCATAGCGCGTCAGGCCCAGGGCGTCGACAAAATGCTCCAGCGTCTGTGCCAACGCATCGAAGCTGTACACGTAATGGCGCTGATCAGGCACTTCGGTAAAGCCAAAACCGGGCAGGTCCGGCGCGACGATATGGAAGTGTTCGGACAGCAGGGGGATGAGCTGGCGAAACTGGTGGGACGAACTTGGAAAGCCATGCAACAGCAACAGGGTTGGATTGGCCCGCGCGCCCGCTTCTCGGTAGAAGACGCGGACGCCGTCAACGTCGGCAAACTTATAGCTGATGGATGCAATGCCTGGAGTCATGTTGGCCATGATGGACTACCTCGTAACCGCTTTGTGGATGTTTAAGTGGTTTGCAAGGATGACTTTTGCACGCAAATAAATAACCCGTCAAGTACGTTTTGACGGGTTACTATTTTTTGGAGGAGGGAGAATGGCTTTGGCGTATCAAGAGCCGGATGCGTTTTTCTGCCGCTCGCGGTGCGCGGCCGCTTTGGCTCTGTTACCGCAGACAGCCATGCTGCACCAGCGGCGTTTTCTACCACGGGTGTGGTCAACGAACATCAGCGTGCAGCTGGGGCCTTCGCAGCATTTCACATCGGAAAAGTCTTCCGTGCAGACAAACTCTGCGAGGACTTCACCAAGGGGCAGTAGCAGGGAGTCCGGGCCTCGCCAACGTCGTTGGAACTGCCAGGCGAACTTGGGCGTGTCGCCGTCCTGCAGGGCGATCCGGGTAAATTTCTCGTCCCGTTCGAGCAGGCGATTCAACGGCTCCAGCTCCACGAGGGCCGAGGCGTCCAGCGGTTTGCCTTTGTATTTGACGACGAAGCCACGAAACCATTCCCGCAACGACCGGGCCTGTGTCGCGACCATTTCCAGCTCGCCCGGCATGGCCTGCGCTTGCATTCGCTGGAGTATTTCGGGCTCTATCCAGCCGGCATGTTTCAGCCATTCCAGCCAACCGGCGCCATCGTCGATCCAGTCCACCGGCTCATCGATGGGCGTCGCGATCGAGTTCAGGAAGTCCAGGGCGGCGGCGTCGGCCAGGAACATTGCCGGGCCACGGGGTGTGCTGCTCATGAGAGTGTCCCTTGAAAGGGTGATTGGATACCGCTGAGCGTAACCACTCAAGTGGTCGTTGACAAGTTACTGTGCTGATCATAACCTCTTAGCTGTGTTTGGTGCGGTTACTAATAACTCGACTTGGGACAGACATCATGAAAGCAATCGTTCTGGAAAAATTCGGTGGCATCGACAGTCTTTTCTACAAAGACATCCCTGAGCCCGAAGCGATGGCGGGCCATGTGGTGATCGAAATCAAGGCCTTCGGGATCAACCATGCAGAAATGCACATGCGCCGCGGAGAATGGGCTGAAGCTGCCCCGGTTTCAGGTATCGAATGCGTTGGACTGGTCAAGTCATGCCCGGGTGGCGAGTTTCCGGTCGGTGCCAAAGTCGCTGCTTTGATGGGTGGTTTGGGCAGGACGATCAACGGCAGTTACGCGCAATACACTCGGGCTCCCGTGTCGAATGTGGCGTTGATCGAAGCCGATTTGCCATGGTCAGAACTGGCCGCCATTCCAGAAACCTATGCGACCGCCTGGACCTGCCTGTTTCGTAATCTTGAGCTGGCGCCAGGGCAAAAATTGCTGATCAGAGGCGCAACCTCTTCGTTCGGTCAGGCAGCGGTGAAACTGGCCGTCAACGCCGGTGCACACGTGGTCGCGACATCGCGTAACGCTGAGCGCTTTGCCATGCTCGAAGCGTTGGGCGCCGTGCGCGTGGAGCTGGAGGGCGCCGGGTTGTCCGGTCGAATTGTCGACTCGGGACAGTTCGACGCGGTACTGGATCTGGTCGGCAACAGCACAGTGCTCGATTCATTGTCGATCGTGCGCCGGGGCGGCAAAGTGTGCCTGGCGGGATGGTTGGGTGGGCTGGCACCGATCGCTGAGTTCAATCCACTGCTGCAAATGGCGAGCGGGGTCTACCTCACCTTTTTCGGCAGCTTTGTGTTTGGTACCACTGGGTTCCCACTGGCGGACGTGCCCTTGCAGGCCATCGCCCAGGACGTGGCGGCAGGGCGGCTGGATGTCAAACCATCGCGGGTCTTCCGGTTCGAAGAGATTCATGAAGCGCATCGTGTGATGGAAGCAAACGAGGCGGGCGGGAAAATGGTGGTCGTGCACGCTTGAGCGTCATCCAGCCAATGAAAATCCCTCAGGGTTATTGAACCCTGAGGGATTTTTTGTTTTTTCGGTCGGCCATCGAAGCTTTTCAGAATGTCCCTTTAAGATCTCATGATGTCTGGTATTGATCTTTGAATCGGCCAGATTCTCGCTAGTATCGCCTCGTGAAAAACAGTCGATGAAGGTTTGGCAGCGTCAATCAACGACGCCTGGCCAACGCGAAGTTGCGCCTGGAAAAAGGCCTTCGACGGTCCTGGATACACCTGCAAGCTCCCAATAAAAATAAAAGAGAGTCCCCCATGCGATATTGCGCCCTGATCAATACGAAGACTGTTTCGACGTCGTTGAAGCTTCTGGCACTCAGTGGTTCGTTAACCAGTCTTCCGGCTTTTGCGGAAGGCATTTTTGAAGATGCCCACGTCAACGCCAACCTGCGCAACTACTACATCAACCGCAACTTTACCGAGAGCGCCTATCCTCAGGCCAAGGCCGAGGAGTGGACGCAAAGTGTGATCCTTGATGCCCGCTCGGGGTTTACTTCGGGCACGGTCGGCTTTGGCCTTGATGCGCTGGGGCTGTATTCGCAAAAACTCGATGGCGGGAAAGGCACCACCAATACGCAACTGCTGCCCGTGCATGATGACGGCCGGCCAGCAGACGATTTCGGGCGCCTGGCGGTGGCGGCGAAAGTACGTTTTGCCAAAACCCAGGCGAAGATTGGTGAGTGGGTCGTTGCATTGCCGGTGATTCGCTCCGATGACGGTCGCTCACTGCCGCAAACGTTTCGCGGCGCGCAAATCACTTCAAAAGACCTGGACAACTTCACGTTCTACGGCGGCCAGTTTCGCGGTAACAGCCCGCGTAACGATGCGAGCATGGAGCGGATGTCGATGTTCAATCGTCCGGGCGTAACGTCCGACCGTTTCAACTTTTCCGGTGTGGAATACGCCTTCAATAACAATCAAAGTCAGGTCGGCGCGTGGTATGCGCAACTGGAAGACATCTACCACCAGCGCTATTTCAATTTCACCCATAGCCAGAAAGCAGGCGATTGGGTATTGGGGGCGAACCTGGGATTTTTCAGCGGCGAGGATGACGGGAAAAAACTTGCCGGCGAACTGGATAACAAGACCTATTCGGCGTTGCTGTCGGCACGTTATCAGGCCAGCACTTTTTATCTTGGGCTGCAAAAGGTCGATGGCGATAACTGGATGCGCTTGAACGGGACGAGCGGGGCGACGCTGGCCAACGACAGCTTCAGCAACAGCTATGACTTCGCTGACGAGCGCTCCTGGCAATTGCGCCACGACTTCGATTTCGTCGCGCTGGGCGTACCGGGCCTGACCTTGATGAACCGCTACATCAGCGGCTCGAATGTTCACTCCGGTGGCGTTACCGATGGCAAGGAGTGGGGGCGCGAGTCCGAGCTGACCTATGTCTTGCAAAGCGGCGCGCTGAAAAACCTGTCCCTGCGCTGGCGCAACTCGGTGATCAAGCGTGATTTCAGCCTGGCGGACTTCAACGAAAACCGCTTGATCGTCAGTTACCCGGTGTCGATTTTCTAAGCCTGCGCATTCCCTTTGTAGGAGCGAGCCTGCTCGCGAAAAACGCCTGGACGACGCGGTCATTCAGTCAGGGCACGTTATCGTTGACGTCCATCGCGAGCAGGCTCGCTCCTACAGGGGAACGCATTCAGCCCTGGCGATATTCCTTGGTGGTTTTCCCGGTCCAGCGCTTG
This sequence comes from Pseudomonas sp. SDO5591_S426, assembly GCF_054070755.1. Lineage (NCBI taxonomy): Bacteria > Pseudomonadati > Pseudomonadota > Gammaproteobacteria > Pseudomonadales > Pseudomonadaceae > Pseudomonas > Pseudomonas sp. SDO5591_S426. The sequence goes on from NZ_JBSVXD010000024.1 coordinate 11,960, forward strand.
AAGGCTCGTCGAAAGTTCGTAGGCTCTGAGAAGCCCAGCAACAGGGCGATATCGTCGGTGCTCATGATCGTTGTCTTGAGATATTCCATGGCCAGCGAGCAACGCACGTCATCGGTAATCGCCACGAACGAGGTGTCTTCTTCCTGGAGTTTGCGGCGCAGGCTGCGGGTGGTCATGTGCAGCTTGTCAGCCACCGCTTCCATGCTCGGGAATTCGCCGGGCGTCTGCATCATCATCTGGTACACCTCGCCGGAAATCCCCGAAGACACCTTCGCCTGACCAATCAACCGATCGCAGGTCTCTTGCAGCACCGTCGCGGTCAGGCGATGGGCGAGGTGAGGTTTTTGATCGAGGATCGAGCTGTCGTAATGCAACTCGCACTGGTCATGATCGAAAATGCACGGGCATCCCAGGTACTGCGAATAGATGTCTGCGTGGGCCGGCGCGGGATAGGAAAAACAGGCTTTGGTCGGCGGACAACTCTGGCCGAACACATCCTGCAGATGAGTCACGTGCTGGGTGAACTGCTGCTCGATCAGGAATTGTTTGATCTCCCGCGAAGGGCTCGGGTTGGACGCATCCGGGAATGTCCACACAGCTTCGTCTTCATACTCGTGCCATTCGATGGTCAGCGTTGGCGTGGCCAGCGAGTGGTACTTCACGCCGAGCCGGAAATAGTCGCGCAGCGACAGGCATGACATCAGCGCATAGCCATACATGCCGTAAGCGGACAGATGCAGGCGTGACCCGGTCTTGAACGGCGTGGCCGGATCTTTGGACAGCGACAGCGCATTTCCGCACACCGTCGCGTATTGGCGCACCGAGGTCAGCGCTGTGGCGTCGTAGATTTTGTCCTCGTCGACACCGCTGCCTCTCAAACTGTCGGCAGGCGCGATGCCCTGTTCGCTGAGCACTTCCACCAGCGCGGCAATCTTGTAAGGGGCGTAGATGCGTTCATTGAACAACGGCATTTTCGGTGGCATGGGGGCTCCTGTCGCTGTCCCTTAGGGATCTATAGGTGTCCGATAATGATCTTACCTGGCCGCTGAAAATTCAATAAGCTTCATCCCACAAGCAGTGGCTGCGAATCCCTTCGATCTTCATCGCACTTGCCAAATCCAATAACAAGACAGGTCACCTACATGAGTCAGCCGAGCCGCAAAGTCATCATTTCCTGCGCGATCACAGGTGCGACGCACACACCATCGATGTCCGAATATCTTCCACTGACGCCGGCCGACATCGAGCAGCAATCCATTGAGGCCGCTGAAGCCGGCGCGGCGATCCTGCACCTGCATGCACGCGATCCTCTGGATGGTCGACCGACCCCGGACCCGGCGGTGTTCAGCCAGTTTGTTCCGGCCATCGCCCAGGCCACCGATGCGATCATCAACATCACTACCGGTGGCAGCACGCGCATGACCCTGGCGCAGCGTCTCGCCTATCCGCTGATCGCCAAACCGGAATTGTGTTCGCTGAACATGGGCTCGATGAACTTTTCGATCCACCCGATCGCCCGCAAGATTTCCACCTGGCGCCATGATTGGGAGCAGGAGCACATCGAAGGCATGGAAGACGTGGTGTTCAAGAACACCTTCAAGGACATCAAGGCGATCATGCTGGAGCTCGGTGAGTACGGCACCCGATTCGAGTTTGAATGCTACGACGTCGGCCATCTCTACAACCTGGCCTATTTCGTCGAGCAAGGCCTGGTCAAGCCGCCGCTGTTCATCCAGTCATGCTTCGGCATCCTCGGCGGCCTCGGCGCCGACCCGGAAAACCTGGCAATCATGCGTACCACGGCGGACCGCTTGTTCGGTCGCCAGAACTACGAATTTTCGATCCTCGGCGCGGGCCGGCATCAACTGCCGTTCGTGACCATGGGCGCGATCATGGGCGGTAACGTGCGCGTCGGTCTCGAAGACAGCATCTACCTCGCCAAGGGCGTGAGGGCCAAGACCAACGCCGAGCAGGTGCGCAAGATCCGCCACATTCTCGAAGAGCTGTCCTATGAAATCGCCACGCCCGACGAAGCCCGGCAGATGCTCGGCCTGAAGGGCAAACACAACGTTCACCTGTAAGTGTTCTGCCAGAACCCAAAAAAATAACAAAAAGAGGTTTCACCATGACGATCATGCTCAGTACCGCTGAGACCCATTGGCTTGCGACTCGGCGGGCAATGGCTCGACTCATCCCGCTGATGTGCGCCATCTACTTCATGTCGTATCTGGACCGGACCAACGTTGCGCTGGCCAAAGCGGCACTGAACGCGGACCTTGGCATCAGCGCCGCTGCCTATGGCCTGGGCGCGGGGATTTTCTTTCTTGGCTACGCGTTGCTGGAAGTGCCGAGCAACCTGTTGGCCCACCGCATAGGGCCGCGACGCTGGATCGCACGGATCGCCGTGACTTGGGGCACGCTGTCGTCGGCGATGATGTTCGTCCAGGGTGAGTGGTCGTTCTACCTGCTGCGGGTGTTGCTGGGTATCGCCGAGGCCGGTCTGTTTCCTGCGCTGATGTACATGGTCACCTTGTGGTTTGCGCCCAAGGATCGAGCCATCGCCATTGGCTGGATCTACCTCGCGCCAGCGCTGGCACTGGTCATCGGCAATCCCATCGGCGGTGCGCTGATGAAAATGGACGGCATCGGCGGCTTGCACGGTTGGCAATGGATGTTTTTGCTTGAAGGGCTGCCGAGCATCATTGTCGGGGTGATCCTGTGGTTCAAGCTCCCGGAGCGTCCGCGTGATGCCCGCTGGTTGACCAAGGCCGAGGCCGATTCCCTTGAAGCCCACGCGCTGCTGCCGGGCCATGCCAACTCCCATGAATACTCGGGCCATTGGGTCAAGGCGCTGAAGCGCCCGACAACGATCCTGATCGGCTTGATCTATTTCCTCAACCAGGTCGCGTTTGTGGGGCTGGTGTTCTTCACGCCGTCGATCATCCAGCAGATGCAGATTACTTCGCCGTTGACCGTCGGCCTGCTGTCCAGCAGCGTCGGAATCGGTTTCCTGGCCGGGGTGTTGGTGCTGCCGAGGATTCATCGCAAGATCGCCCGCGACTGCTACTGCCTGGGGCTGTTCACCTGCGGTCTGATCGCCAGTTCCGTGGCATTCACGCTGATTGATGACGCCTCGGCGCGCATTGCGCTGTTCACCGCCACCGCGTTCTTCGCCGGTGGAGTTTTGCCGATCTACTGGGCCATTGCCATGAAGCGCCTGCAGGGCATTCAGGCGGCGGCAGGTTTGGCGTTCATCAATACCATCGGTTTGCTCGGTGGCTTCGCCGGACCTTACCTGTTCGGTCTGGCGGAAAAGGCCTCGGGCTTGAGTTCATCAGGTTTCTACGTGATCGTGGGCGCCGCGATTCTGGGGCTGCTGCTGGTGCCGTTGCTGGCCAAAGCGATCAATGCCGAACCGGTTTTGGTGGCGCAGCCGGTGACTGAATAAGAGGAGAGCATCATGAAGATTGTTGATTTGCTGACACCGCCGCCGGGTCTGAAGGTGGTGATCACCGGGGGCGCAGCCGGCATCGGTGCGGTCATCGCCAAGGCGTTTCATGAAGTCGGTGCGCAGGTCTACATCTGCGACATCAACGCCAGCGCCGTTGACCGCATGAAGCTTGAATTCCCCGGCATGCACGGTGGTGTGGTGGATGTCGGCATCAAGCAGCACGTCGACCGGATCATGGACGAGGCGATATCACTGCTCGGCGGCCTCGACATCCTGGTCAACAACGCCGGTATTGCCGGGCCCACCGGAAACATCGAGGAGCTGGATGCCGAGGCGTGGGAACAGACAATTTCTACCAATCTGAACAGCCAGTATTACTTCCTCAGTAAGGCGGTGCCGTATCTGAAGCAGTCCGGTCAGAACCCGCACATCATCGCGATGTCCTCGGTGGCCGGGCGTTTGGGTTATCCATTCAGAACACCCTATGCCTCGACCAAATGGGCGATTGTCGGGTTGATGAAGTCGCTGGCGGGCGAACTGGGGCCGCACAACATTCGGGTCAACGCCATCTTGCCCGGCGTGGTCGCGGGGGAGCGCATGGATCGGGTGATCGATGCGCGGGCCAAGACGCTGGACATCAGTTTCGAGTCCATGCGAGATCAGTACCTGGAAAAAATCTCGCTGCGCCGGATGGTCACGATGGAAGACGTGGCGGCGATGACGCTGTTCCTGTCTTCCCCGGCGGCAGGGAATATCACGGGTCAGGCGATCAGTGTCGACGGGAACGTCGAGTACCTCTGATTCGACAGAACCCCTGTAGGAGCGAGCCTGCTCGCGATGGCCTATCAGTCGACACCGATGCGATTGACACACCTTCGCAAGCAGGCCCGCCGCCCCAGGTTTTCAGTAAACATCCCGCAAATAGCGCTTCTGCTCACTCAACTGACGCCAGTAATCCGCAGCGCCTTCCGTGCACAGCCCACCGTGATCCTGCGCGACCCGGCGCAAGGCCTGATCGACATCCTTGGCCATGCAACTGGCATCGCCGCAGATGTACAACTGCGCACCATCCTGTAGCCAATGCCACAACTCGGCACCCTGTTCGCGGATACGGTCCTGCACGTAGATTTTCTGCGCCTGATCGCGGGAGAACGCCAGGCTGAGTTCCGTCAGCAGGCCATCGCGCTGCATGCCTTGCAGTTCATCGCGATAGTAGAAATCACTGGCCGCGTGTTGTTCGCCGAAGAAAAGCCAGTTCTTGCCGCTGTCACCCCGTGCGCGGCGTTCTTGCAGGAAAGCGCGGAACGGCGCCACGCCGGTGCCGGGGCCGATCATGATCATCGGCAGGTTGCCATCGGCCGGTGGGCGAAAGTGCTTCGACGGCTGGACGAAGACCGGCACGTCTGTGCTCTGCGCACGGTCGGCGAGGAAGGTCGACGACACGCCTTTGCGTTTGCCGTAGCGCACGGCGGCCACGGTGAGATGGACTTCCTGCGGGTGCGCCTTGGGACTGGAGGCAATCGAATACAGCCGAGGTTGCAGGCGTTTGAGGGTTCCGAGTAGTTCACTGGCCGAGCAGTCCACCGGAAACTCCTGCAACACGTCCGCCAGTTGCCGGCCCCAGAGCCAGTCTTTCAGTTCAGCCTTGCGCTCACCGCCCAGCAGCTGTTTCAACGCCGGGTTGCGGCTGCGTTCGGCGATGAATGCCAGGGTGTCGCTGTTGGGCCGGGCGATCTCGAAATGCTCGGTCAATGCCTGGCTCAATGGCAGCTCACCGACCTTGTCGACCTTGACCAGCGTGTCGGCGCCAAGGCTCGTCAGCTGCAGCATTTCACCGACCAGTTCCGGGCAGTTGCGAGGTAACACGCCCAAGGCGTCGCCCGCTTCATAACTCAACCCGGAGTCGCCTAGCGCCAGGGAAAACATGCGGGTTTCCTTGTTCGAGCTCTGCTGGTTCAGGTGCAGGTTGTTCAGCAATCGAGAGGCAAAAGGTTTGGCCTTGCACGGCGTCGCGACAGGGCTGGCGACAACGTTCGGTGTCGGTTCGACCGTGACCGGGTGCAGGGTTTTCTGGAGGTCCGCCAGCCACTGGTCCGCGCGTGCTTCGAATTCGGTATCGCAATCGACCCGTTCCATCAGCCGCGTGGCGCCCAATTCCTGGAGACGCTGATCGAGTTTTTTTCCGTGCTGGCAGAACTGGTCGTAGTTGGGATCACCCAGCGCCAGCACTGCATAACGCAGGGATTCCAGGCGGGTTTCGGCACGGCTCAAGGTCTGCCAGAAACCTTCACCGTTGTCCGGCGCATCACCGTCGCCGAAGGTGCTGCTGATCAGCGCCAGAGTTTGCGTACTGGCGAGTTTGCTTGCGGGGAAATCGGCCATCGCGCTCAGTTCGACAGCGATTCCACTTTCGCGCAAACGTGCGGCAAAACGTTCGGCCAGGGTTTCGGCGTTGCCTGTTTGCGAGGCCCACAACAGCGTCAGGGTCGGTTGGCTGTCGATCACTGAGAGTGTCGCGTCAGTGCTATCCGCCCGACTGAACAAACCACCCAACACGCCGTCCAGCCAAAGCCGCGTGTCAGCCGCCAGCGGCGCGTTGGCAGGCAGCACCGGAACGCCCAACGCCTGCCGGCCCGCCGTCGATTGCAGGCCACTGACAAAACCAGCCAGATAAAGACGCTCACGGTCATTGAGCGCAGGAGAGGGCAGGCGACTGATGCCGGCGATATCGGCAAAGGCTTCGATACTCGACATGACGGGCTCCTCGGGTAAGGGGGAAAGGTTGTCGGCGACAGGTTCCGGGATTTTGAGAAACTGATGCTCGATCAGCTCGACCCGTTGCAGGGCGACCGCGCAAAACTTGAATTCAGGCTGCAGCGAAATCGGGTCGACCGCGTCGTGGGTCACCGCGTTGATCGCCAGGTTTTCCCCGAACACATCGTTCCAGTGGAAAGGCGCAAAGCAGTTGCCCTGGCGCACCCGGTGGGTGACCACGGCCGGCAATACGGCGCGGCCACGTTGTGAGCGCACCTCGACGTGGTCCTTGTCGCGAATGCCGAGACTGGCGGCATCTTCCGGATGGATCTCGACGAAGGGGCCGGGGTTGAGCTTGTTAAGGGTCGCGACCTTGCCGGTCTTGGTTAGCGTGTGCCACTGGTGCTGCAAGCGCCCGGTGTTGAGGACAAAGGGGAACGCTTCATCCGGCATTTCCGCAGGCGGCATGTGCGGGCGGGCGAGGAATATGCCCTTGCCGCGCTCGGTGGCGAAGACGATGGCGGGACGGCTGCCATCGGCCTCGACCTTGAGCGTTTGGCTCATGCCATCGTTCAGGTAGCGAATCGGATGGCGATCCTCGGCGTCGTTTTCCGCACACGGCCATTGCAGCGGTTTTTCCCGCAGGCGCGTGTAACTCGCGCCACGGATGTCATAGCCGGTCTTGGGATTCCAGGCCTGTTTGATCTCTTCGAACACCTCGGAGGCGCAGCTGTAGCTGAACGCCTCGGCGAAGCCCATTTCACAAGCGACCCGGGCGATGATCTGCCAGTCGGCCAGTGCTTCGCCCGGCGGCTCCACGGCTTTTTGCATCAGTGTCAGGTTGCGCTCGGAGTTGATCATCACGCCTTCTGCTTCGGCCCAGAGGGCGCCGGGCAGGAGGATGTCGGCGTAGCGGTTGGTCTCGGTGTCGAGGTAGGCGTCCTGGGTGATGACCAGTTCAGCGGCCTGCAAGCCTTCGATCACTTTGCGCCGGTTGGGCACCGACGCCACGGGATTGGTGCAGATGATCCAGCAGACCTTGATCCGGCCAGCGGCCATTTGCTCGAACATGTCGACGGTGCCAGCGCCCACCGTGCGCGGCAGGCTATCGGCGGGGATGCGCCACATGTTCTCGATGAACGCCCGATCTCCCTCGACCAGCACCGAACGCTGACCGGGCAGGCCTGGGCCCATGTAGCCCATTTCCCGTCCGCCCATGGCGTTCGGTTGCCCGGTCAGGGAAAACGGGCCGCTGCCCGGCCGGCAGATTGCGCCGGTAGCCAAGTGCAGGTTGCAGAGGGCATTGGTGTTCCAGGTGCCGTGGGTACTTTGGTTGAGCCCCATCGTCCAGCAGCTCATCCATTCGGCGGCTTCACCGATCCATTGCGCCGCCTGGCGAATGTCGGCTTCGGCGAGGCCGGTGAGGGCGGCGACCTTGTCCGGTGCGTAGTCTTCGAGGAACTCGGGCATCACCTCCCAGCCTTCGGTGAACGAGGCGATGAAGTCCGGGTCGGTATGGCCGTTTTTCACCAGCAGATGCAGCAAGCCATTGAGCAGTGCCAGATCGGTGCCGGGGCTGATTTGCAGGAACAGGCCGGCCTTGTCTGCCGTGGCGCTGCGCCGTGGATCGACCACGATCAGTTTTGCCCCGGCCTTGACCCGGTCCATCATGCGCAGAAACAGGATCGGGTGACAGTCGGCCATGTTGGCACCGATCACGAAGAACAGATCGGCGCGGTCGAAGTCTTCGTAGGAGCCAGGTGGCCCGTCGGAACCCAGCGAGAGCTTGTAGCCGCTGCCCGCGCTGGCCATGCACAGGCGTGAGTTGGACTCAATGTTGTTGGTGCGGACAAAACCCTTGGCCAGTTTGTTGATCAGGTATTGCGCTTCCAGCGACATTTGTCCCGACACATAAAAGGCCAATGCATCAGGCCCGTGGAGGTCGAGGATGTTACGCAGTCTGCTCGCCGTTTCGCTTATGGCCTGGTCCATGGCAACCCGCACCGGGTCGCGGTCACGCGCCTGGCGCAAGTAAGCGTTTTCCATCCGGCCGGAGTCGGCAATCGCTTGCCCGCAGGTCGTACCCTTGGTGCAGAGTCGGCCAAAGTTCGTCGGGTGCGTCTTGTCTCCGGAGACCTTGACCACCCGGTTGCCTTCGACCTGCATGACGATGCCGCAGCCCACACCACAATAGGGGCACACACTGCGTACGGTTTTGTCGGCCATCCTCGTCCCTCGAAACTTTGCCAGCTGATCGGCCCGGAAACGCAAAAGGCGCCATGCGGCCCTCCGTCGAAACGGGGGCTACACGGCGCCTTTGTCGTATAGGGTGCAATCTGCGTTGACTGCGTAACGAGTGTTTGCAAGCAGCGGGCCAGAATCCGGCAGCCCTTGCCGTAGCGGACTTCAACGTAGGGAGAGGGCAAACCACGCATGCTGCGTGCACTTTTTTATTGCGACGTCCGGTCGGGGTGCACCAGCCCAAGGCGAGGTACGATCCAGGCAACACACACATCATTATTGTGATGTTGCTTGGCGGGCCCTAAGCAGGGACTCAATCAGCTATATTTGCCAGACACTGACATTGGGGTGCCGAAAATGGAAAAGCTGAGTCTGCAGACCAAAAAAGCGTGGTTCGCCAAGCACCGTAAGGCCAATTTCGCCGCCAGCCTGCGTCTGGAAGGTTTCGTTCCTTCTCCAGATGATGGCGACATCAAACTCCCTACTCGCGAAGCTGCCCTTAAAGCTGTGCGGCATGTCAAAGTTTGAGTAACGACAAATACGGCACTGATCAAGCCCCGGATTGCTATCCGGGCACCGACGTTCTGGTAAACCTGCTCGACCTGCATGACGCCGATGATCTTGACGAGGCCGAACGCTATCTCAACGAAGTTGCCTCCATACAGCTGGAATTCGTCGAACCCCCTTACAGCGTGGCCACACTGAAGCAGATTCACCGCATTTTTGTTTGCTAAAGCTTATGGATGGGCTGGAGAGATCCGTACACTTGCAATCAGCAAAGGCGACACTCGATTCTGCAGCCCGGAATTCATCGAGACGGAAATCGGAAAGGAGCTTTCAAAGATTGCCAATGCGGGTTGGTTTGAGGGGTACTCCCGCGACTTGCTCGTTTCGTCTGTAGCCGAGTCCTATGGCACCATCAACGTTGCGCACCCCTTCAGAGAGGGGAATGGTCGAACCCAGCGGATCCTCTTTGAGTGGCTCATCCTCAATACGGGATACACGATCGATTGGAGCTTGGCTGATCGCCAAGAGTGGATCGATGCCTGCATACACTCGTACTACGGTGATGATGAACGTCTGATCGGCGTATTTGATCGGTGCATCGGAACGAAGATTCAAGAAGATCAGCCACAGAGCTAATGGAAAAGGGCGTTGTGGACGGCACCCCAGTCACCTGTGCCGACCCGTAAGTGCGCCTGCAGCCTTTTGCTAGATGCCCCACCCCTCACGCACCGCCCGCCGAATCCCTTCCAGCAACATGGCGAACGCCGGGTTGTCGTTGTTCTCGCGCCAGATCAGGTGCAGTTCGCTTTGCACGCCTTCACCCAGGTCGATATCGCGGAACACCACATTCTTGAACACCACACTGGTCGCACAGCGCGGCACCAGGGCCAGGCCCATGGCGGCGTTGACCAGCGCGAGGATGGTCAGGGAGGAACCTAGCCACTGCACGTAATCCGGGGCGACGCGGGCCGAGCGCAGCATGCCGGTCAGCAATTCGTTGAACGGCGGGTAGGCGGCGTGGGAATACATCAGGAACGGTTGGCCGTCGAGATCCTGGACCGACACGCTGGCGGCCGTTGCCAGAGGGTGGGTGCTGGGCACCGCCAACACGAACGGTTCGCGCACCAGGCATTCGGTGGAGTATCCGGGCTCCAGCAACGGCGCACGAGCGATGCCCAAATCGATGCGGCGGGCGCGCAGGGCTTCGTGCTGCTGGTAGGTGTTCATCTCCGACAGGTCGATCTTGACGTGCGGCTGCGTCAGACGCGCCTCGGCAATCACCTTGGGCAGGAACTCATACACCGCGCTGCCGACAAAACTGATATTGACAGAACCAATGTCGCCCTCGGCAAAACGCCGTGCGGTGAATGCCGCCTGCTGAGCGCGCTCCAGCAGGTTCTGCGCTTCGATGAAAAACGCCCGGCCTGCAGCGGTGAGGGCGACGCTGCGAGTACTGCGGGTGAACAGCGCGACGCCGAGGTGATGTTCCAGCAATTGAATCTGCCGACTGAGCGGCGGCTGGGTCATGTTCAGCCGTTCGGCGGCGCGGCGAAAATTCAGTTCAGTGGCGACGGTGGTGAAGCAGCGCAGTTGAGTCAGCTCGAACATTGATCTAATCCAGGTATCAATCGAATGCCAAGTTAGATTAGACGGGATCAATGTCGGCGTCCATGATCGGCCCACGCCTCAAGCAATCCCTATAAAAACAAATGATCGGGAGTCGCCCCTTGAAAACCCTGCAGAGTCCACCCGACCCGAATGTGCTGGCCCGCGCGGCGGCCAAAGTCAAACGCCACGTGTTGCCGCTGTTCGTGGTGATGTTCATCGTCAACTACATCGACCGGGTCAACATCGGTTTCGTCCGTAGCCACATGGAAACCGACCTCGGTATTGGCGCTGCCGCTTATGGCCTGGGTGCCGGGCTGTTCTTCGTCGGTTACGCGATCTTCGAAGTGCCGTCCAACATGCTGCTGCAACGCTACGGCGCACGGGCCTGGCTGACCCGAATCATGTTCACCTGGGGCGCGGCGGCGATGGCGATGGCCTTCGTGCGCGGTGAAACCAGCTTCTATGTACTGCGCTTTATCCTCGGCGCCGCCGAAGCCGGATTCTTTCCCGGCATCATTTACTACTTCACCCAATGGCTGCCATCGACCGAGCGCGGCAAGGCCATGGCGATTTTCCTCAGCGGTTCGGCCATCGCCTCGGTGATCTCCGGTCCGGTGTCCGGCGCGTTGCTGCACATCAACGGCTTGAGCCTGCACGGCTGGCAGTGGATGTTTCTCATCGAAGGCTTTGCGTCGATCGTGCTCTGCGGTTTTGTCTGGTTCTGGCTGCAATCCCATCCGCGTGAAGCGAAATGGTTGAGCGATGAAGAAAAGACCGCGCTGACCACCGCCATCGCGCAGGAGCAACAGGCCCGCGAAGCCACGCAGACGGTCAAACCGTCGATGTTCAAGTTGCTGGCCGACAAGCAGATCGCGCTGTTCTGCTTCATCTATTTCTCCATCGCCCTGACCATCTACGGCGCTACGTTCTGGCTGCCGAGCATGATCAAGAAGATGGGCAACCTCGGTGACTTCCAGGTCGGCCTGTTCAACTCGATTCCGTGGATCATCTCGATCATCGCGATGTACGGCTTCGCTGCGATGGCCAGCAAGTGGAAATACCAGCAGGCGTGGGTCGCGGTGACACTCGTGATCGCGGCGTTCGGCATGTTCATGTCCACCACCGGCGGGCCGGTGTTCGCCTTCGTCGCCATCTGTTTTGCCGCGATCGGTTTCAAGGCTGCCTCGGCGTTGTTCTGGCCGATCCCGCAAGGCTATCTGGATGCACGCATCGCGGCGGCGGTGATCGCCTTGATCAACTCCATCGGCAACCTCGGCGGCTTCGTCGCGCCAACCGCGTTCGGTTTCCTCGAGCAGACCACCGGCTCCATCGAAGGTGGTTTGTATGGCCTGGCCGCGACATCGCTGGTGGCCGCCGTGGTGATCTTCTTCGCCCGAACCGCACCTCGCGGCGACAGCCTCCTTGCGTTGACCGGCGCATCGCCAGAAGGCGTCGCCGCAAAAAAGCCAGTCAGTCATCAAGCCCTGAAATCTGATCCAACGGGAGCAGCCTCTTGAAAATCAAACGAGTCACCGTCACCCCCATCGCCTTCCGTGATCCGCCATTGCTGAACGCCAGCGGCATTCACGAACCCTTTGCGTTGCGTTCGATCATCGAGGTCGAAAGCGACAATGGCTACATCGGTCTGGGTGAAAGTTACGGCGACGCTCCGGCGCTGGCGATCCAGCAACAGCTGCAGAGCCAGTTGATCGGCCTTGACCCGTTCAACCTCAATCAACTGCGCGCCATCGTTCAGGCGACTGTGGCGGCGAACAAACCGGCGAGCCTTGCCGGCGCGGAACTGGCCCCCGGTTCCCATGCGAGCAAAGCGGTGAGCAACGCTTACTCGGCGTTCGAAGTGGCGTTCCTCGATTTGCAGGCGCATTCGTTGAACGTGCCGTTGGTGGACTTGCTGGGCGGGGCGATCCGCGACGAGATTCCGTTCAGCGCTTACCTGTTTTTCAAATACGCGCAGCACGTCGACTCACCCTACAAACCAGACAGTTGGGGCGAGGCGCTGAACGAAGAGCAGATCGTTGCCCAGGCGCGGCGGATGATCGAGTCCTACGGTTTCAAGAGCATCAAGCTCAAGGCCGGCACGCTGCCGCCGGAGCATGAAGTGTCGTGCATCAAGGCGCTGAAAAAAGCCTTCCCGGGCTACCCGCTGCGCATCGATCCGAACGGCAACTGGTCGCTGGAGACCTCGATCCGCATGGCCGAATTGCTCGGCGATGACCTGCAATATTACGAAGACCCGACGCCAGGCCTGGACGGCATGGCCGAACTGCACAAACGCACCGGGCTGCCATTGGCGACCAACATGGTGGTCACCGACTTCGACGAGTTCCGCCGCAGCGTGGCGCAGAACAGCGTGCAGATCGTGCTCGCTGACCACCATTACTGGGGCGGCCTGCGCGACACCCAGGCGCTGGCGAAAATGTGCCAGACCTTTGGCCTCGGCGTGTCGATGCATTCCAACTCGCACCTGGGCATCAGCCTGATGGCCATGGCCCATGTCGCCGCTTCGGTGCCGAACCTCGATTACGCTTGCGACACCCATTATCCATGGCAGGAACCGGACGAAGAGGTGATCAAGGGCGGCAAGCTGCCGATCGTTGATGGCTGCGTGAAGATCACCCGGGCGCCGGGGCTGGGCCTGGAACTGGATCACGATCAACTGGGCAAGCTGCATGACCAATACCTGACCTGCGGCATTCGTCAGCGCGATGACGTGAAGCAGATGCAGCGTTACAAGCCGGAATGGAAAGCGGTTAAACCGAGATTCTGATTGCGTGTAGTCCTTTGGTCCGGGCAGCGTGGGCGCGCTGCCCGGACCATTTTTTTTGTCGCTACAACCCGTCCCCCAGCGCCTTGAAATACTCAGGGCTGTCACTGATCGAATTGTGTCCCGTGCCCTTGATGACCTGCATCGCCGCCACTCCCTTGGCGAAATGGCCGTATAGCCGCTGCGTGCTTGCACCCGGAATCACCTCGTCATGTTCGGCAGCGATCAGCCGCGTCGGCACCGTGATGTGCGAGGCGTAGCGCCAGGATTCGAATTTGTCCTTCAACAACCACTGCACCGGAAACCAGCGAAACTGGCGGGCGGCGAGTTCTTCGAGGCTGTTGTAAGGCGTGACCAGCAGCAGTCGCGTGGCCGGACGGGAACTGGCCAGACGCACGGCAACCCCCGAACCCAGACTTCGCCCGACCACGGTAATTTGCGGATGATCGGCGTAGACCTTGTCGAACAAAGTCATGGCATCACGGGCAATCGCCTCTTCGGAGGGTGAGCCGCTGCTACCGCCATAACCCCGGTAATGCATGAAATACAACGCATGATCAGGAAAGGCCTCGGCGAACCCCGGCAGGCTCCGCGAGACGTCCTCGGCATTGCCGCCAAAGTAAATCAGCGCCTTGGGGCCATCGTACGGTCTGACTGAAACCAGCACCTGCGCGTCATCGACGGGCAGCGTGAGCAACGTTTCGGCTGAGCCGACGGCGCGCGGTTGCGGGTAGTAAATGAGCGAACGCTGAAAGACGAATAGCGCAACGCAAAGCGCCAGGTACACCGCTGCGGGGATGACGACGAGTAACACCAGGGTTCGAGACATTCGGCTAACGTTAGTGGGCGGCATTGACGGCTCCGGGTGCTGTCAGAGTGTAGCTGCCGCTAGAGGAGGGCGCCGATGCCCATCGGTCTCAAGTGGCTCAATGTGTTGCCATCGGAAAGAGCGGCCCTGGCCTTGGGTTTCGCCTTTCATTTTTGTGTGCTCGCCAGCTACTACCTCGTGCGCCCGTTGCGCGATGCCCTGGGTCTTGAAGGTGGCGCGGACAAGTTGCAGTGGCTGTTTACCGCCACCTTCGTGGTGATGCTGCTGATGGTACCGGTGTTCGGTGCGTTGGCCTCGCGGCTGCCGGCCACGCGATTCGTGCCGTTGATCTACCGCGTGATTGCCGCGTCGATGCTGGTGTTCGGCGTGCTGATCGCCAACCACGTCGCGCCGGTGATGGTCGGTCGGGTGTTCTTCGTCTGGATCAGTATCTACAACCTGTTCATCGTCTCGATTTTCTGGAGTGTGCTGGTCGACCGTTTTTCTAGCGAACAGGGGCGGCGGCTGTTCGGTTGCATCGCGGCGGGCGGCACCCTCGGCACGTTTATCGGGCCGTTGCTGGCGGCGACCATGGCCACCCGGCTGGGCCCGGTGGCATTGACCGTCGCCGCAGCATTGTTGCTGGAAATCGCCGTGCGTTGCTATCGGGCGTTATTGCTGCGTACGCAATCACAGTCGGGCAATCCACTACTCGACGAACGGCGCCTGGGCGGCGGCATGCTCGCCGGCATCACCCTGATCCTGCGCTCTCCGTACCTGTTGGGGCTGGTGCTGTTCATGCTGCTGCACACCAGCGCCGCCACCTTGTTGTATTTCGAGCAGGGTCGGATCGTCGCTGGCAGCTACGCTGATACGGGCAGCCGGACGCAATTTTTCGCCGTCGTCGATTTGATCGTGTCGGCACTGACCTTGACGCTGCAACTGCTGCTGACGGCGCCGTTGATCCGTTTTGTGGGCATTGGCGGAGCCCTGGTTGCGATGCCACTGGCGACCATCGTCGCGTTTGCCGCTATGGCACTGGCGCCGGTGCCGGCCACTGTGGCGCTGGCGCAAGGGCTGCGCCGCGCGGTGGAGTTCGCGATTGTGCGACCGGCGCGGGAAGTGCTGTGGACGGTGGTCAGCCGTGAAGAGAAGTACAAGGCCAAGAACGTGATCGAGACCCTGGTCTATCGCGGTGGCGATGCCGCCAGTGGCTGGTTGTCCGCCGGTTTGACGACGATGGGCGCAGGGTTCGGCCTGGTGGCGCTGTTCATCGTGCCGTTTGCCGGGCTATGGGCCGGGTTATGTCTGTGGCTGGCCCGGCGACAGGCGCAACAAGTCGAAACCTGATTGGCGGGCGAGGGACGATTTATGAGCCATCCTGTGGGGTACACCCGTAGAGAAATACTCACGCTGGCTGCCGGTGTTTCGGCGGTCTTCACGTTCGGTCCGACCGGCGCGCAAACCCCGCCGTCGACGGGAACAGGAGGCAAGACCATGCAGACCCGCGTCATTCCTTCCAGCAAAGAGTCGCTGCCCATCGTCGGGCTGGGCACCTATCGCGGTTTTGATGTGGCCCCCGAAGATCCGGCCTACAAACAACTGCCCGCCGTGCTGCACGCGTTGTTCGAGAAGGGCGGGACGGTGATCGACAGCTCACCGATGTACGGCCGTGCCGAACAGACCACCGGTGAACTGCTGTCGATCCACGAGCCGCGCTCGCCGGCATTCCTGGCGACCAAGGTGTGGACCCGGGGCCGCGAAGAAGGCATCGCGCAGATGGAAGAGTCCTTCAGGCTGTTGCAGACCGACCGCATCGACCTGATGCAGATTCATAACCTGCTGGACTGGCAAATCCATTTGCCAACCCTGCGTCACTGGAAGGAAGAGGGCCGAATCCGCTACATCGGCATCACTCATTACACCGCGTCGGCGTATGAAGAAGTGGAAGCGGTGCTCAAGGCCGAGCCGCTGGATTTCCTGCAAATCAACTATGCGTTGGATGATCGTGGTGTCGAGAAACGCATCCTGCCGCTGTGCCGCGAGCGCGGCGTGGCGGTGATCTGCAACCGGCCATTCGGCGGCGGTGGCTTGCTCGGTCGATTGAAGGACAAACCGCTGCCGGGCTGGGCCGCGCAAGTCGGGGTCAAGAGCTGGCCGCAGCTGGCGCTGAAATTCCTCTTGTCGCATTCGGCGGTGACGTGCGTCATTCCCGGCACTGGCAACCCGCGCTACATGGCGGAAAACGCCGGGGCCGGTTTCGGTCCGATGCTCACCGATGCCCAGCGCCATCAGATGATTGCGTTGGTGGAATAGCCAACGAATCCGGGGCTTTCATGCTGATTTCGCCGTTCGCCGGCGTGTCATGAAAGCTCTCCTATACTGTTTCGCGAAGATCAGTTCCTGACTGCCCGCAGCATGGCGCGGGCGCCCCTGTTCACTACTGCAAGGAGATCGATTATGGCAATTCGTATTGGCGACGAAGCTCCGGATTTCACTGCCGAGACCACCGAAGGCACGCTCAATTTCCACCAATGGATCGGTGATGGCTGGGCCATCCTGTTTTCCCATCCGAAGGATTTCACTCCGGTTTGCACCACTGAACTGGGCTATCTGGCCAAACTCAAGCCAGAGTTCGACAAGCGCAACACCAAGATCCTCGGGCTGAGCATCGACCCGGTCAGCGACCACAACAAGTGGGTCGGTGACATCGAGGAAACCCAGGGCAACGCCGTCAACTATCCGCTGATTGGTGATGAAAACCTGGTGGTGGCCAAGCTCTACGACATGATTCACCCGAACGCCAGCGGCGGTTCGCGCACTGCCGTGGACAATGCCACAGTGCGTTCGGTGTTCCTGGTCGGCCCGGACAAGAAGATCAAGGCAATGCTGATCTACCCGATGAGCGCCGGGCGCAATTTCGATGAAGTGCTGCGTTTGCTTGACTCACTGCAACTCAATGCCAAGCACACCGTGGCCACGCCGGTGAACTGGCGTCCGGGTGAAGACGTGATCATCCCGACGTCGGTGTCTGACGAGGATGCGAAGAAGAAATATCCGGATGGGTTCAAGACTCACAAGCCGTATTTGCGGACTGTGGCGCAACCGAAATAGATTGGTAAATCTTGATGCCGCAATCGCGAGCGAGCTCGCTCCCACAAGGTTCAACTCGATACCTGTGGGAGCGGGCTTGCCCGCGATGGGGCCGGCCCTGCTGGCCAATCAAACCAGATACTTGCGAAACCACTCCACCGTCCGATCCCACGCCAATTTCGCCGCCGCCTCGTCATAACGCGGTGTCGAATCATTATGAAAACCATGATTGGCGCCGGGGTAGATAAAGGCCTCATAGGTCTTGCCCCCAGCCTTCAAGGCCTGCTCATAGGCCGGCCAGCCTTCGTTGATGCGCGTGTCCAGTTCGCCGTAGTGCAGCATCACCGGTGCCTTGATTCGCGGCACATCCTTGGCTTCTGGCTGACGCCCATAAAACGACACCGCTGCACCCAGTTCCGGGTAGGCCACGGCGGCCGCGTTGGTGACGCCACCGCCGTAGCAGAACCCGGTAATGCCCACTTTGCCGCTGCCGGCGGGGTGTTTCATCATGAATTCGACGGCGGCGAAGAAGTCATTCATGAGCTTTTCCGGGTCGACTTTTTCCTGAAGCGCACGGCCCTTGTCGTCGTTGCCGGGATAGCCGCCGACCGAACTCAGGCCGTCCGGGGCGAGGGCGATGAAACCGGCCTTGGCCACACGCCGGGCGACATCTTCGATGTATGGATTGAGCCCACGGTTTTCATGGACGACCACCACCGAGGCGACTTTGCCGGTGGCCTTGGCCGGGCGAACCAGATAGGCACGAACCTCGCCGTGGCCCTTGGGCGAAGGGTAGGTGATGTACTCGGCGATGATGTCCGGGTCGGTGAACTCGACCTGCTCGGCGAGGGCATAGTTCGGGCTTAGGGACGCCAACAGCGCACTGGCCGTTAACCCGCCCAAGGTGAACAACGCCGCCCGATCGAGAAACTCACGCCGGTTGATCAGGCCATGGGCGTAATAGTCGTAGAGCTCCAGCAATTCGGGGGCAAAGTCTTTCGCAGTGAGACGGGGCATCTGTGCGTTTCCTTTTCGGCTGGTTTAACGCGGACCTTGTGGGAGCGGGCTTGCCCGCGATGACGGAGTATCAGACACATGGATGCTGGATGTGCCGCCGCCTTCGCGGGCAAGCCCGCTCCCACAGGGATCTATGGTGGAGGATAGATTTGCATTCTGCTCACTTTAGACACTGCGCCCCGGCTTTCGCCACTTGCGCATCCTGCTCGGCCTTGACTCCGGACACCCCGACCGCGCCAATCACCTGGCCGTCGACGATGATCGGAACGCCGCCTTCAAGCGACGTCAGCAACGGCGCCGAGACAAAAGCAGTGCGCCCGCCGTTGATCATGTCTTCGTAGCCTTTGGACTCGCGTCGTCCGAGGGCTGAGGTGCGGGCCTTTTCGGTGGCGATGTAGGCGCTGATGGGCGCGGCGCCATCGAGGCGTTCAAGAGCCAGCGGGTGGCCGCCGTCATCGACGACTGCGATGGTCACCGGCCATTGATTGTTTTGCGCTTCGGTCCGCGCCGCAGCGAGGATTCGGGTCACTTCGGTCTGGCTCAGCACGGCTTTGCTTTTCATGGGCGTTCTCCAAAGCGCTATTGCGACAATGCGGCTTCGACCACTTCGATCCAGTGCCGGACCGGCGTGCGGCCCGCGCCGTCGAGGTGGGACTGACAGCCGATATTGGCCGTGACGATGACTTCGGGGTAACCGCTTTCCAGGGCATTCATCTTGTTGTCGCGCAGTTGCCGGGACAGTTCCGGTTGGGTCAGCGAGTAAGTGCCCGCCGAGCCACAGCACAGATGGCCGTCGGGCACGAAGGTCAGGTTGAAGCCCAGGCGCTCCAACACCGTTTCTACCGCGCCACCGAGTTTTTGCGCGTGCTGCAAAGTGCAAGGGCAGTGGAAGGCCAGACGCTGGGCACTGTGGATGCCGAGTTGTTCCAGGGGTTCAGCGCGCATCACTTCAACCAGATCCCTGGCCAGCGCACTGACTTTCTTGGCCTTCTCCGCGTAAGCCGGATCGCGTTCGAGCAGATGTCCATAATCCTTGATAAACGCCCCGCAACCACTGGCCGTCTGCACGATGGCTTCGGCGCCTTGTTCGATGCTCGGCCACCAGACATCGATGTTGTGGCGGGCGCGATCAAGGCCGGCGGCCTGGGCGTCCAGGTGATAATCCACGGCCCCGCAGCAACCGGCCTCGCGGGCCGGGGTGACGCTGATCCCGAGTCGATCCAGCACCCGCGCGGCGGCCACGTTGGTATTGGGCGACAGGCCCGGTTGTACGCAGCCTTCTAGCATCAACACGTGCCGCGCATGGCGGGTGGCGGGGCGCGGCTTGGTCTGTGCTGCGCGGCGCGGCAGTTTGCTTTGCAGTGCGTCGGGCAGCAGCGCGCGGAATATCTGACCGCTGTTGACCAGGCCTTTGAACAGGTCCGGATGGGGCACGAGCGTGCGCAAACCTTCGCGCAACAAACGCTGGCCGATTGGCCGCGGTACCGCCGCATCGACCACCGCGCGGCCGATATCCAGCAAGT
Source organism: Pseudomonas sp. SDO5591_S426 (assembly GCF_054070755.1). NCBI lineage: Bacteria > Pseudomonadati > Pseudomonadota > Gammaproteobacteria > Pseudomonadales > Pseudomonadaceae > Pseudomonas > Pseudomonas sp. SDO5591_S426. The sequence goes on from NZ_JBSVXD010000024.1 coordinate 31,747, forward strand.
TGTGATAGTCGACGCCGGACGGGCAGGTGGTTTCGCAGTTGCGGCATGACAGGCAGCGGTCCAGATGCTGCTGGGTTTTTTGCGTGACCTCGTTGCCTTCCAGCACTTGCTTGATCAGGTAGATGCGCCCGCGCGGGCCATCCAGCTCATCGCCGAGCAACTGATAGGTCGGGCACGTGGCGTTGCAGAAACCGCAGTGCACGCAGGTGCGCAGGATGCTGTCGGCTTCTTCGGCGCGGGGTAGTCGGCGGGCGCTTTCGCTCAAGGTGGTTTGCATGTTCAAAGCTCCGCGTACAGGCGACCGGGGTTGAAGATGCCCCGGGGATCGAGTTGTTGCTTGAGGCTTTGGTGATAGCGCAGCAACGGGCCGGGCAACGGCTGGAAAGGGCAGTCGATCAGGCCGTGGCTGTAGCAGGTCACATGGCCGCCGACTTCCTCGACCACCTGGCGAATGAACGTCGCTTCGGCGTCGGATTTGAGCCAGCGCTGGGCGCCGCCCCAGTCGATCAGTTGCCGACCGGGCAGGGACAGTTTAGGTGTGTTGTGCGGCAAGGACAGACGCCAAAGCGGCTGATCCTCATCGAAGAAACTCAAGCGATGTTCGTTGAGGTCGGCCCAGTAGGCGTTGTCCAGCCATTGACCGCCCAAACGATCCTGGGCCGCCGACACCGAACCTCTGCCACCTTCAAGACGCAAGTGCAGGTACTCACCGTCGTGACAGGCGGCGCTGATCGGCAAGGGTTGCTGGCCCCACTGCGCCAGATGCTGCAGGGCGCGCTCGCTGTTCATCTCCAGGCTGATGCTCACCGATTGCCGGGGTTTGGGCAGGACCTTGAGCGAGACTTCCGTGATCAGCCCCAGCGTCCCGTAGCTGCCGGCCATCAGGCGCGACACATCGTAGCCGGCGACGTTTTTCATCACCTCGCCGCCGAATCGCAAATGCTTGCCGAGACCGGTGATCACCCGAGTGCCGAGGACAAAGTCGCGCACCGATCCCGACCATGGGCGTCGTGGTCCCGACAGCCCGCAGGCAATCATGCCGCCCACGGTGGCGCCATCGCCGAATGACGGCGGTTCGCAGGGCAGCATCTGTTGCGCGGCGTCCAGCACTTGCATCAGTTCGGCCAGTGGCGTGCCGCAGCGTACCGTGACCACCAGCTCCGTCGGGTCGTAGCTGACGATGCCGCGATGCGAACGGGTGTCGAGTATTTCCCCCGCAGTCACCCGGCCAAGAAACGCTTTGCTGTTGGATCCCTGGATGCGCAGCGGCGTGGCGTTTTCCAACACCTGATTGACCTGCTCCAGCAGGGTGCCGCTGTCATCGAAATCGCCTGTGCCGTGCATCAGAAACGCTCCAGGTCAGGGAAGGGCAACTGCCCGGCGTGTACATGCATCGCGCCGAATTCGGCACAGCGGTGCAGGGTCGGAATGTTCTTGCCGGGGTTGAGCAAACCGCTCGGATCGAACGCCGCTTTGACCGCATGAAACAGGGTCAGCTCGTCGCTGTTGAACTGCGCGCACATCTGATTGATCTTCTCGCGGCCCACGCCGTGTTCGCCGGTAATGCTGCCACCGACCTTCACGCACAGTTCCAGGATCTTGCCGCCCAGGGTTTCGGCGCGCTCAAGTTCTCCCGGCGTGTTGGCATCGAACAGAATCAGCGGGTGCATGTTACCGTCACCGGCGTGGAACACGTTGGCCACCCGCAGGCCGTATTCGGCCGACAACTCTTTGATGGCGTGCAGTACGCCGGGCAAGGCGCGGCGTGGAATGGTGCCGTCCATGCAGTAATAGTCCGGCGACAAACGGCCAACGGCCGGGAACGCATTCTTGCGCCCGGCCCAGAAACGCACGCGCTCGGCCTCATCTTTGGCCAAGCGTACTTCCGTGGCGCCGGCCTGTTCCAGCACTTGGCGCACACAGTCGCAATCGTCATGAACGTCAGCTTCGACGCCATCGAGTTCGCACAGCAAAATGGCCTCGGCGTCCACCGGGTAACCGGCGTGGATAAAGTCCTCGGCGGCGCGGATCGCCAGGTTGTCCATCATTTCCAGGCCACCGGGGATGATGCCGGCGGCAATGATGTCGCCGACGGCGCGTCCGGCCTTTTCCACGGAGTAGAACGCCGCCAGCAGCACTTTGGCGGACTGCGGTTTGGGCAGCAGTTTGACCGTGACTTCGGTGATTACCCCGAGCATGCCTTCGGAGCCGGTGAACAAGGCCAGCAGATCGAGGCCCGGTGAGTCGAGGGCGTTGGAGCCAAGCGTCAGGTGTTCGCCGTCGACGGTGAGAATGTCCACCTTGAGCACGTTGTGCACGGTCAGGCCGTACTTCAGGCAATGCACGCCGCCGGCGTTTTCCGCGACGTTGCCGCCGATGGAACAGGCGATTTGCGACGACGGGTCGGGCGCGTAGTACAAACCATGCGGCGCGGCGGCCTGGGAAATCGCCAGGTTGCGCACCCCCGGCTGGACCCGTGCGATGCGGGCGGCGGGGTCGATGTGCAGGATCTGGTTGAAGCGCGCCATCACCAGCAGCACGCCTTTTTCCAGAGGCAGGGCGCCACCGGACAATCCGGTTCCGGCACCCCGGGCAACCACCGGCACTTGACGCTCATGACACAGGCGCAGCACGCCTTGAACTTGCGCGATGTCCCGAGGCAACACCACCAGCATCGGCGTGGTGCGATACGCCGACAGGCCATCGCATTCGTACGGTTTGAGTTCTTCTTGCTGATGCAGGATTTCCAGCTCCGGCATCTGCGTTCGCAGGGCTTGCAGCAACGCGTTTCTGTCGACGTCAGGCAGGGCGCCGTCAACGCGTTCATCGTAGAGAATGTTCATTGGCGCTCGACCCTCGCTTTGTTGTTATGTGAGGTCTGTTTTCGCGATCCACTGTCTTAATCATTGGCCCGCCAGGCTCAGCTGTCCATGGGATCTTTGTCTGCTCGACGGACGATTCATTCAATAAAATCATCATCCATGTATAACGCCACGCCCGGGCAATGAGCCCGGGCGTGGATGAGGTTTATGCAAGAAAGCGCTGTGCTGGAATCAATGCCCGCCCACCACCATATGGCTGAACGGCGCGACATACGCCTGCAACGTCACCAGCCCACCGACCAGGATCGCCAGGATGATCGAGTGGAAGAACACGTAGCGCAGGATTTCCCCTTCGTGGCCGTACCAGCGCGTAGCGGTGGAGGCGACCACGATGGATTGGGCATCGACCATCTTGCCCATGACCCCGCCAGAACTGTTGGCAGCGGCCATCAGCACCGGGCTCAGGCCCAGTTGCTCGGCGGTGACCCGCTGCAAGCCGCCGAACAGCACGTTGGACGCGGTGTCGGAGCCGGTCAGCGCTACGCCGAGCCACCCAAGTAACGTGCCGAACATGGGGTAGAAAATCCCCGTCGCGGCAAAGGCCAGCCCCATGGTCGCATCCAGCCCCGAGTAACGCGTGAGGAACCCGAGGGCGAGCATCGCGGTGATGGTAATCAAGGAGTAACGCACCACCCACAATGTCCGCAGATACTGATGGATCAGTTGCGGGATGGAGTAACCCATCAGCAATCCGCCGACAATCGCTGCCAGCAGGATGCCGCTGCCGGTGGCGGTGAACCAGGTGAATTTGTACACCGCTTCTTCGACTTTTGGTGCAGGCACTACCGGCGGCACTTTCTCGATCTGCTGGTGAATGGTGGTGAAGGTCAGCACGGGGGCGAATACCGGGTTGGCTTCGCGCATTGGCTTGCCCTGCGGGTCGAGCTTGGCCGAATTGGTGGCCGGATCAATCGCCGGGCGGGTGTCGAACATGTTTTTGAAGCCCTGGGTGCCCCAGGCGAACACGAAGATGGTGAGGATGATCCACGGCATCCACGCGCGCATCACAGCCTTTTTCGAGTCGCCGGAAAAGGCCGCGGTGGGCTCGGTTTTCGATTCATATTCAGCGTCGATCTTCGAATCGTCGACCCGACCGGTCAGGGCTGCGGAGGTATGTATGGTGGCCGGTTTCCACACTTTCAGGAAACCGGTCAGGCAAGCCATGGAAATCAGCGCGGCGATCACGTCCACCAGCATCGGCCCGTGATAGTTGGAAACGAGGAATTGCGGGATGGCAAAACTGACCCCAGCGACGAGGATTGCCGGCCAGATCTCCAGCATCTTGCGCCAACCGGCAAACGCCCAGATCAGCCAGAACGGCACGATTACCGAGAAGAACGGCAGTTGTCGACCGACCATCATCGACAGCTCCATTTCATCCAGCCCGGTGACTTTGGCCAGGGTAATGATCGGCGTACCCAGCGCGCCGAATGCCACCGGCGCGGTGTTGGCGATCAGCGCCAGGCCCGAAGCGGCCAGCGGGGAGAAGCCCAGACCGATCAGAATCGCCCCGGTCACTGCCACCGGCGTACCGAAGCCGGCCGCGCCCTCGAAGAAGGCGCCGAAGCAGAAGGCGATCAGCAAAAGTTGCAGACGCCGGTCGTCGGTGATCCGCGCCAGGGAATCCTGCAGCACTTTGAACGAGCCATTCTCGGTGGTCAGACGGTGCAGAAAGATGATGTTCAACACGATCCAGCCAATCGGCAGCAGGCCGTTGGCGGCGCCATAGAGTGCAGCGGAGCCGGCCATGTTGGCGGGCATGCCGAACGCGAAGATGGCGATCACCAGCGCCGAGGCCAGGGCGAGCAGTGCCGCCAGGTGTGCCTTGACATGGAAGAACGCCAGCGCGGCCAGCATCACCCCCACCGGCACGGCGGCCATGAGGGTGGATATGACCGGGTTACTGAACGGATCGTAGATTTGCTGCCAAACCATGTTCCACCTCTGCTTTTTATTGTTGGATATGCAGACCCCGGAGGGGCGGTGGCTTGTAGTATAGGTGGCATTTCGCCGCTGTCAGGTTGAGTGGTCAGACCTGCGAACCAGCGCAATTTCGGGGCTGAGCTAGCATTGCCAGTAAGGTCGAAAATCCTGCGACGGGAGGAAAATTGCCATGACTGAGCGCCATCTGGAGCACAAGGAGACGCTGTCGAATGGATGCAGCATTCGGGTCAAAGCCGAAATATTGAAGGACGGTTCGCTGGGGATGTTTATCGGTGTCTACTGGCCGGACGGCACGTCAATCGACGAAAACCACGATCCAAAACCGCACATGCTGGACATGGAGGCGGCGATGGATTGGGGCATCGATATCGCCAAGGGCATCGGCAATAGTCAGCGAACGTTGTGAGACTCGGCCGGCATAGCATTTTTGAGTCCTGCCACGGGGCCTGAAAAAGGAAATCGGTCTAAAAACAGCGACCCACACTTCGGGTGTTTTGCTACTCTGAAGGTGTAGGTGAAAACGCAGACTGATGCGCAAGCGGATAGCGAGGACGCGTGGGGCGCGCTCCGAAGGGTACACGGTTAGAAAGATCTCCGCGCTGAGATCCAGCCCTTATGCCGTGTGAAGCAGGACAGCACATTGCTGTTGCTGTGAGAGTCCTGATAAACCTCGTAAGCCAGAGACCAGCGCTGGCCACCTACTGGGCTCTCGAAGCCTGCTTGTGCAGCTGTGCAAATGCAGCTCGCCAAGATCAAATGCCCCGCCTGCCGGGGCATTTGTTTGTCCGCGCTATGCCATCAAACCAGATTGATCGTCACGTCGATGTTGCCACGGGTCGCCTTGGAATACGGGCAGGTTTGGTGAGCAGCGTCCACCAGCGTGCGCGCCAGCACCGGGTCCACGCCCGGCAGGCTGACGTTCAGGCGCGCCTGGAGGAAAAACGCATTGTCGGTCTTGCCCAGGTCTATCTCGGTTGCAACGCTGGTATCAGCCGGCAGGCTCACTTTCAACGCGACCGCCGCCTTGCCCAGCGCACCGATGAAACAGGCCGACCAACCGGCACCCAGCAGTTGCTCTGGATTGGTGCCGCTGCCGGCAGAACCAGGCGGGGACAGCTTGATTTCCAGACGCCCGTCATCACTGCGCGACTCGCCCTGACGGCCGCCAGTGGTGACGGTCTTGCCGGTGTACAGCACGGTTTCGATTTGGTTGATCATGAATGGCTCCTGCAAAGGTTGAACTGCGACCCGCGCACTTTTCCACCTTCATGTACGCCGTATGTGTCTTGAACCGCCGGTTGTGTATCGCCGTGTAAGCGTGCCTGTCGTGAATACACAGCGATACAAATCATCAGCTGTTCACACAACGCCGGAGAGGCTTTTGTTAGGCTGCTGAGCCCGTCATTCCGCAGGCCAAAACCCATGTTCAATATCCGTGTCATGACCCTGGACGATTACGAGGCGGTCATCGACCTCATGAAAAACACACCGGGCATCTCATTGCGCGATGCCGACTCCCGCGAATCGACTGCGCGATATCTGCAACGCAATCCCGGCATGAGCTTCGTGGCTGAAGTCGACGGCACATTGTGCGGCTGCGTGATGTGCGGGCATGACGGTCGTCGGGGTTATCTCCAGCATTTGCTGGTGCTTTCCGAATTTCGTCGGCAGGGCATCGCCAACGCACTGGTAGAGCGTTGCCTGTCGAGCCTTGAGCGCGAAGGCATCCTCAAGTGTCACCTTGACGTGTTCAAGACCAACGAGGCAGCAGCCCGGTATTGGCGGGGGCAGGGGTGGCAGTGGCGTACGGATATTGATCGGTATTCGTTTATCCGCTCGGGGAATGCAAATGCGTAATGAGTTAGGTGCTCAAGCGCGTTCCCAGTATTGCGTCAACGCGCCATCCACACCCTCGACCGGATCCTGATCGGGAAACGGCAGTTTCGTGATGTTCGCCAGTTGTTCAGCGTTCGGCGCTTCTCGGCAAATATCAGGACGCTGGCCCGGTGGGTAAGCCCCAACCACTAGAAAATCATCGCTGGCGCCGAGGTTGCAATGACCAGTGCCGGCAGGCAGCAACACCACATCGCCCGGACCGACCTCCAACACATGTCCCTCCGGGCCACCGAGCATCAACCGCGCATGACCGCTGGCGATGCCCAGCACCTCATGACCCTCGGTGTGATAGTGGTGATAGCTGTAAATCCCGTCGCGCCACTGCGGCGGCCAGCCATTGGCGCTGAAGGTTTTCTCGAACAGCGCCGCCGGGTCGCTGCCTTCAATGACAATGGCCTTCGGGTAAACCAGCACCGGCAGACGCGGGTTGTTGGGCACCCAGCCGTTGCGTTCAAGCGGCAAGATTTGAGCAGTCATGAGCGACCTCCTGAGCCTGGTGCATGTCTCGGATTATTGTCGGGCCTGCGCCGACTGCGGGTTATGCGCGATGTGCTTCGGCCCGGCCAAGGCCCAGGCGATCAACCCCAGCAACGGCACGAACACGATCACCACCATCCAGACGCCTCGGGTGCTCGCCTTGCCGTCGCTTTTGCGCAGCCGATTGATCGCCCACAATTCAATCAGTAGAAGAACAGCCGCGAGCACGATCCACGTTGTTTCAAATTGCATGTGTCACCTCCTGATGGTCATTCAGTTAGGTGAGTGTGGGCGCGCAGGGTTCATTAAATTTGCGGATTGCTGTGGCCGATCATGTCGTTATGACCGGCGTAGCGAGCCCTTAGAAATCCACCGTCGCCGACAATTTCAGCGTCCGTGGTTCGCCCTGGGTTAGGTAGTTGTTGGAAGTCGAGGCCGAGGACCAGTACGCCTTGTTCGCCACGTTTTCGACGTTGGCGCGCAGGGTGATGTATTTGTCGTCGGCCTTGAAGCCGTAGCGGGCGCCGAGGTCGACGCGGGTCCAGGCCGGGATGCTCAGGCTGTTGGCGGCGTTCACGTATTCGCCGCCGGTGCGCAGCATGCGTCCGCTGAGGGCCGCGCCTTGAATACCTGGTACATCCCAGTCGGCGCCGAGGTTGTACTGGAAGCGCGGCACGCCTGCGGCGCGGTTACCGTCGTTGAGGCCGTTGGAGGTTTTCTTCTGTTCGGTGTCCATCCAGGTTGCCCCGGCCAGCACGCGCAGGCCATCCAGCGGCTCGCCGAACACGTTCAGCTCTACGCCTTTGTTCACTTGCTCGCCGTCGACGCTGAACGTCGGCAAGCGGTTGCCGGTCACGGTCGAGGTCGAGCTGTTGGGCATCTCGATGCGGTACACACCCAACGTCGCGCCGAAGCTGTTCCAGTCCAGTTTTACCCCGGCCTCGGTCTGTTTGCTGCGGTTGGGGGCGAACACTTCGTTGGGGTTGGTGACGCCGGTGGACGGCGAGGTCGGGCCTTGTTGCAGGCCTTCGATGCGGTTGGCGTAGAAGGACACATGCTCCCACGGCTTGATCACCAAACCGTAGACCGGTGTGGTGATCGACTCTTCGTAGTTGGCGGTACGTGCACCGCTCGTGGTGTTCCACGCATCGGTTTCGATGGTCTGGCGGCGCACGCCGAGGGTCAGCAGGACGCGGTCGTCGATAAAGCCCAGGGTGTCGGAAACGGCGGCACTCTTGACTCGGGTTTTGCCGACGATGCGCGGGTCATGGATATCGCTGCCGAAATAGGTATTGGTCGGGCGCGGTACTTGAACCGGGTTGTACAAATTGCCGTTGACGCGGTTGGCCACCAGGATCGCTTCGAACGCCGAACGCTGTTCACCCCAGGTGCCGGACAAACCGAAGTTCATTTGGTGCGTGACCGGGCCGGTAGTGAAATGACCGTTCAAACCGGCGATCGCGCTTTTGTTGTCTTCGTCATGGGGCGAGTAAAGGAAGCCGACTTTGCCGCTGCCGTCGTTGCCGACATACAGCGACGAATACTGGCCGTTTTCCCGGGTGTGCTTGGCGCCACCGCCGGCGTAGGCGGTCCAGTTGTCGTTGAGGTCGTACTCGGCGTTGACCATGCCGTAGGTGTCTTCGAGCTCCGACCAGGTCCAGTCCTGGGCGTAGTTGTCCTTGGCCGACGGTGCGTGCGGGACTTTGGTGCCGGTGGGGTAGACCACCGAGCGACCGTTGTTGATGCGTTGCTTTTGATAGCCGAGGTCGGTGGAGACGCGCAGGCGCTCACCGCGATAATCGAGGCCGACGGCGATCAGCTGTGAGTGTTCGCTTTCATCGTCCACGGCAGTATCGCCACCGTGCTGGGCGAGGTTGACCCGTGCGCCGAAGCGGTTGTCTTCACCGAAGCGCTGGCCGAGATCGATGTGCCCGCCGACCTGACTGTCACTGGCGTAATCGAGGGTCACGCTGCGGGTCGGGATGTCCTGCGCGCGCTTGGGCACCAGGTTGACGCTACCGCCGATACCGCTGCCGCCCGGCGCGACACCGTTGATGAACGCGTTCGGGCCCTTGAACAGCTCGACCCGCTCCAACGCTTCGGTGGTGATGATCTGCCGTGGCAGCACGCCGTACAGGCCATTGAACGAAATGTCGTCGGTGGTCAACGGCAGACCGCGGATGGTGAACACCTGTGAGAAGTTGCCGAAGCCCGCGGACTGGCGCACTGACGCGTCGTTGAGCAGCACATCGCCGACGGTTCGCGCCTGCTGATCCTCGATGGTCTTGGCGGTGTAGCTGACCACGCTGAACGGCACGTCGTTGATATCGCGATTGCCCAGCACGCCCAGGCGCGCCGAACGGGCCACCTGACCGCCGGCATAGGTATCGGCTTCGGTGGCGATGCCACTGACCGTGGTGGCGCCCAGCTCCAGCGCCGCGCCGCTGTTGACCTGCGGTGCCACGGTGTAGCTGTCGGCGCCGGTGGCGATCAGCGAATAGCCGCTGCCTTGCAGCAACCGGGCGAAACCGGACTGCACGGTGTAACTGCCTTGCAGGCCTTGGCTGTTTTGATCCTTCAGCAAATCTGCATCGAAAGACAACAACACGCCTGACTGCGCCGCGAACTGCGCCAATACGCTGGACAGCGAGCCGGCGCCGATGGCGTAAGTGCGCGAAGCAGTATTTTGAGTAGGGTCGGCGGCCCAGGCGCTGTGCGCGGGAGCCATGGCGGACAAGGCGATGGCCAGGCTCAGCGCATTCATGGGGACGCGGGCCGGTCGGAGTTTGCTGCGGTTCGGGAGCGATCGGAAAGTCATTCGGCAATGCCTGTGGGTGCAAAGGAAAAAGGAGAACTTCCCTACACACCGAACGACCGCGAAAAAGGTATCAGCAAAAGTTGAAAATATTTTCGAGCGTCGTTCACCGGCCCGTGTATCTGAACGTATCTCCCTCGCCAGCCGCTACTTGCGCATACAAAAACAGCCCCGGTGGGACACGAACGCGATACACGTCGGCCGCGTAATGGGGCTGCCGCACAACGGCACCCCGCGCATTTTTTTACCCCGCGCTCATTGGAGAATTGCGATGTCCCGAAATAACAAAACCAACGCCGCCAGCCTGCTCGGCGTCGCCATCGTCGCCGCGGCACTCACCGCTTTCGCTGGTTTGTCTCAGGCCCAAGAGACCAAACCAGCCGCCGACGCCGGCCAGGCTCCCGCCAAGAGTTGGCAGACCGGCATCAAGCGTACCGATCTGGTGCGGCACGACCTCGATGTAGAAGGCCGGGAAGTGATTCAGGTGCTGGTCGATTTCGATCCGGGTGTCGCGTCGCCGAAGCACTCGCATCCGGGTGTCGAAGTCGCCCACGTGATTTCCGGGACCTTCGAGTACGAACTTGAAGGCCAGCCGAACGTCACGCTCAAGGCCGGCGACTCCTTGTACATCCCGGCTGGCACCGTGCATAAGGCGAAGAACGTCGGCACCGTCAAGGCTTCGGAACTGGCCACGTACATCGTCAAGAAAGACACGCCGCTGTTGAAAATCGAGCAGTAAGCGCTCGAGACTGCTTAGCGCTGATCACGCCCCGTGGTCAGCGCGTGGCTGCCCGCCGCGATCAGGCAGGCAATGCCAATCAACCCCAGTGCGACGGTAAACGTCATGCGCATGCCGCTGGCAATCGCGTCGGGTTGTGCGGTACTCAGGTCGACCGTTGCCGAAGCCATGGCGAACACTGCGCCCAACACCGAAGCTCCGGTGATCAACCCCAAATTGCGTGACAGATTGAGCAAGCCCGACACCACGCCCCGTTGCTCCGCTTGGACATTGGCCATGACCGCCGTGTTGTTGGCGGTCTGGAACACGGCATAGCCCAACGTGATCACCACCATCGGTGCGATGTAGCCGCCAATGCCGTAGCTACTCGGCAGCACCGACAACAGGAAACAGCCGAGTGCGATGGCGATAAGGCCAGCGAAGGTCATGCGTCGTGCGCCGAAACGGTCGGCAATCCGTCCGGCAGGTACGCCGGTCAGCGCGGCAACCAATGGCCCGACGGACATCACCAGCCCGACCCCGATGGCGTTCAACCCAAGCGCCTGGGACAAATAGAACGGCCCGACCACCAGGGTCGTCATCAATACCGTTGTCACCAACAGGCTCATGACCAGGCTGCCACTGAGTTGCGGATCGCGGAACATTGCCAGGCGAATCAACGGGGCGGCCACTCGATCTTCAACCCACACAAACACACCGACGCCGACGCAAGCTGCCAACAGCAGGGCGATATTCAGCGCGCCGAAATGACCGCGTCCGAGGGTCATGGCCAGCGCGTAGGCGCCGAGTGTCAGAGCTAGTACCAAAGTACCCAGCGGATCGAAAGCGGCGCGTTTTGCTGTCTGCCGATCAACGGGCAAGTAGCGGTGGGCGAGCAGCAGGGTCAGCAAACCCAAGGGCACGGTGATCAGGAAAATCGCCTGCCAGCCGAACGTGGCAATCAGAACACCTCCGAGCGATGGCCCCATCGCCGTACCGATGGCCGACATGGTGCCGAGCAGGCCCATGGCGCTGCCGGTCTTTTCTTTGCTCACTGTTTCGCCGACGAACGCCAGGGTCAGCGCCATCATGATCGCCGCGCCGAGGCCTTGCAGCGCCCGGGCGCCGATCAGCAGATCAAGGGTCGGCGCCAGACCGCACAGGGCTGAAGCGAGCGTGAACAAACCGACCCCGGACAACAGCAGGCGACGCCGTCCGATGAGATCACCGAGGCGACCAACGCTGACGATCAGGGTGGTAATGGCCAGCAGGTAGGCGAGGACGATCCACTGCACCTGTTGAAACGACACGTCGAACACTTCGACCAGCGTTGGCAAACCTACGTTGGCGATGCTGGTGCCCAGCGACGACAGCAGCATCGACAGCGACAGGCTGGCCAGCGCCCATCTGACTGACAGCGCAGGTGTGACGGCTGTTGTGGATTGCATGCGGACTCTCTTTTGTGGCCACTCCCGATTGGAGCTACCGCAAATCTACGCCCGGGCCTAACATGGCGGAAGGCGCACTGATTGCACTTAATACGTGCGTAAAACGCCACTTCACCCAAGCACGGTGCGATCCATGTCCGCTCCCGATTTCAACTTGTTGATTACCCTGGATGTATTGCTGACCGAAGGCAGCGTGGCGCGGGCCGCCAAGCGCTTGCGCCTCAGTCCGTCAGCGATGAGTCGGGCGCTGGCGCGTCTGCGCGAAACCATGGGCGATCCGCTGCTGGTCCGGGCCGGGCGCGGCCTGGTGCCGACGCCGCGAGCACTGGAGCTGCGTGAGCGTGTCAGTCAACTGGTACAAGAAGCAGAGGCGGTGCTGCGCCCGGCCGAGCAACCCGACCTCATGCACCTGGAACGCACCTTCACCATGCGCACCAGCGAAGGCTTCGTCGAAAACTTCGGTGCTGCGCTGATCGCCCTCGTCGCTGCACAGGCACCAGGCGTGCGCCTGCGTTTCGTGCACAAACCCGACAAGGACAGCACGTCACTGCGCGACGGTACGGTCGATCTGGAAACCGGTGTAGTAGGGCAGGCCGCCAGCCCGGAGCTGCGCACTCAAGGCTTGTTCCGCGACCGTTTCATCGGCGTGGTGCGCCTGGGACATTCGCTGGGTGATGACGCGATCACGCCCGCGCGCTATGCGGCGGGCAGCCATATCAGCGTGTCACGACGGGGATTGGAAAAAGGGCCGATTGATGAGGCCCTGGAGTCGCTCGGATTCAAGCGGCAGATCGCAACGATCGTCGGCGGTTTCTCGACGGCGCTGGCCTTGGCCCGCGGCAGTGACCTGATCGCCAGCGTGCCCGACCGTCATACCGCCAATTTGCGCACCGGCATGCGCAGCTTCGAGCTGCCGTTGTCCATGGAGGAATTTACCGTGGCGATGCTTTGGCATCCGCGGCTGGATGCTGACCCGGTGCATCGCTGGTTGCGAGGCTGCTTGCGTGAAGTGTGCGGGCAAGCAGCAAACGGGGCGCTCTAGAAGGTAAACGAGCGTGCCGAGCGTGGGGCGTTCTGGGCCATCTCGATTTCCAGCAAATGCTCGGCCAGCACGTCATTCAAAAACCGGAACTGATCGTTGAGCCCGACCACTTCGTTGTTGAAGTGATGACCGGCTGACGGAATCAGCAATGCTTCGAATTTTTCGTCGAACATCAGGGTCAACACCTTACGAGACTCGAATTGCTGCGAGTAGTAGTTGTTGCCGAATACCGGGAAGCTCACGGCCAGGGTGACTTCAGTGATCATGACGTGCGCTCCTCGGACAGGAGGAACCAGGCAAATGCGCTCAACGTGAAGGCCGTCAGGGCCAGGCAGGTCAGGAGATGGATCAGCATGGTTCGACCCTCCGCTACAGGGTTTCGTGTTGGGTTGAAATTGATCCTACGCTGACGGTTTTGGAGCGGAAGGCATTCGTGGCGATGGTGAATATCGATGGGAGTGATGGTCGGTTTTTGCGGTGTTTCTCAAGGGCCTCATCGCTGGCAAGCCAGCTCCCACAATAGACCGGGTTGGCCAATAACCTGTGGGAGCGGGCTTGCCCGCGATGGCGGCATCAGCGACAACATCAACGTTGGGTCGGTAGAGACTGCCACCTATACTCAAATCAGGGCCTTTTGAGCGCCGGGCACTCGGCTCGGCGCAGACTTTTGGGAACTGCGATCTTGAACCTGCGTTCGCTGATCGTCGCCGTGCTTTTGGTGTTGGCGGGATGCGTCACGGCACCGCGCGCGCCGGTGGAAGTGCCGCAGGTGATGATATCGCCGAGCACCTGGCAACAAGTCGATCGGGAAATTGTCACGGCGTCGCAATCGGCCACCGAGCAGACCAAAATCTACGCCCGCGGCGCCATGGATTACTGGCGCACCCGGGTCTATCAATTGACCGAAGAGAACTTCATTCCCTGGTTCAGCAGTTACTGGACCCAGGAATGGCTGTCGATGAAAGTCAGTTGGTACACCATCAGCGCCAAGGGCGAGCAGGACACCTCGGAAAAACGCTTGGCCGCTTATTTGCTGGAGCAATACCAGGAAAAGGTCTTGGCTCCTGTAGCGGTTGAAATTGATCCGGACGCAATACTCAGCCTGGCGGCCGCGTTCTACGTGGACATTCTCAAAGAAGAACTGCAGAAAATCTCGCAACGCCACGGCGTGCCGATGGCCCAGCTCAACGGCCGCATCCAGAAAGTCCCGGCCATCGCCCTCGGACCACCCTCGGCGCGGGATGCTTCGCTGTACACCGTCGTCCACGCCGAGCCGCTGAACTCATTGCCGGCCTACGCCGCGTTGGTCGATAAAGTGCACAAGGCCGGTGGCGAGAAGGGCGTCGACTCGACCGACACCGCGATGGCTCCCGTGGCCAGGCGCGCCAGCCAACGCATGGAAGCCGAAATGGCCCCGCGCGGTGCGGCCAGTGCAGTGGCGGCGGCAGCGGGCAAATTGGCCGGGGGATTGATTACCGTGGGGGTCGCGGGCATTCGTGCATTGATTCAGGCCGCTGATCGCCCGGACAGCGAAGCGTTGATCCGCAGCAGCCTGGGCAACACCTTCGACAAGGCCTGGACGAAGCTGGTGCAGAACCCGACCAGCGGCGTGATGGCCGGTACGTTGTACATGGCGGCGCAGATCGAAGGCAGCCTGGCCGGCAGTGCGCAACCGCCGGTCGGTCAGGATGTCGGCAATGTCGAATGGAGTCCCAGTCAATCGACTAACCAGCAGATCAACCCATGAAGCAAGGAGAAGACTCATGTCTTATGTCGATGGCTTTGTTGCTGCTGTACCCACCGCCAACCGCGAAAAGTTCAAGAAGCACGCCGAGATGGCCGCTGCCATTTTCATCGAGAACGGCGCGCTCAGCCTCGCCGAGTGCTGGGGCGACGATGTCCCCGACGGCAAGGTGACCTCGCTGCCCATGGCGGTGAAACTCAAAGAGGACGAAACCGTGGTGTTTTCCTGGATTGTCTGGCCGGACAAGCCTACCCGTGATGCCGGGATGGCGAAGCTGATGACCGATCCGAGGGTCCAGCCAGACGTCAATCCAATGCCTTTCGATGGTCAAAGGATGATTTTCGGCGGTTTTGAAATGATCGTGAAAGCTTGAACCGAAATCGCAGGATTTACTCCGCCGCCGGGGTGATCCTGCAACTCTTGCGATTGCGGATTTCGTTATCCGTCGGCCGCTCGCGGATGAACTCGAAACGCGGCTCGCCTTCGCTGTAATGCACCAGCCAACCCCATTCCAGCTCGAACTCGTCCTGCCCGGGCTTGGGTGGTGCGGCCCACCATGGCTCTTTGCTGAGGATCTGTCGCATGCCAGCCTCCGGTTCAAAGGTTTGCTTGAACTATAACGTGGATGTCGCAAGGCGCCAGAAACGCCTTGTCGGTTGTAGACTCAGGTGATCCGGCAAGAGATCCCCCGCATGAGTGACGAATCCCGTGAACCGTTCAAGCGGCTGTTCTTCGCACTGGACTGCGCCCCGGCGCAACGCAAGGCCATAGCCCAATGGCGCAGCGCGTTGCAGCTGAGGAGCGGACGCCCGGTGCCGGCGGAGAATTTTCACCTGACCCTGAAGTTTCTGGGTTCGGTCGCCATAGCGCATATTGCTGATATCTGTGATGCGGCTGCATCTGTGCGCACGTCGGGCGAACGTTTGACCGTGGTGCTCGATCGATTGGATGTCTGGCGCAGGGCAGGGGCGTTGGTCCTGGCACCGAAGCAGGCACCGCCGGCGTTGTTGCGGCTGGTGTATGACCTCGAACAGGCGTTGTTGCCGTTTGCGCTGGAGGATGCGCCACGGGAATTTCGACCGCACCTGACGCTGGCCCGCGACTATCGCGCGCCGGTCCCGGAATCCGCCACGCCGCCGGAATTTTTCCTGCGCGCCGATCGCTTCATCCTGTTCGAATCGCACAAGGGCCGTTATCGGGCGCTGGCCGAATGGCCGCTGGGCAACGGATAAAAACACAAACAAAAAAAGGCGCCCGAGGGCGCCAAACTTCACCTTAACCGAGGAGCCAGGTGAGTGATGCAGCGGTGGTAAGGCGCTGCATGATTGGAAAACATTTCAAGATCCCCTGTAGGAGCTGCCGCAGGCTGCGAT